>JAHDGP010000394.1:2051-3945 GCA_020627525.1 Bacteroidota bacterium | reverse complement strand
GAACGTAATCGACTGTGTATCCTTCGGGTATTTTTATGGTAACATTGACCATTTCAGTTATTTTGCTTTCCAGCTCAATTGGGAAAAGTCTGTTTTCTAATTTCAATGGATTTTCATCTTGACCATAAGTAAGTAGCGGAGATAAAAGGAGTTTGCTGCCAATTTTTTCAACACTGATTTTATCAGAAAATTTATACTTCGTTGATAAAGGCTTCTCAGTATCAAATTTGTTTTCCAATTTAATATCCTCCAATGTTAAATCACTGTTGTCTTTTCTTATCTCATTTAAATACTCTTCTGAGGAATCTTTTAATTGATTTCTTAAATAAATCACATTGTGTCCTGAAACAATCGAAGAATATTCTCCAGAAACATCATCGCCAGCCTCATTCAATTCACAAACAATGGCAACCTTATCCATAGCTCTGTCATTCACTATTTCCATTTCCTCAAATTTGCCATCATTCATAACAAAGCCTCTGTAATTTAAGCATCTGCTCGGTAAAATATTTATACTCGAATGTTTACTGGTTGCATCCATCAAATAAGATTTTCCATCCAGTTTTGCATTTACAATCCCATAATTTAATTGCTCACTCGACGGATAAGTATAATTAATTCTACCATTGTTCACAGTACTCAACAATACGATGTTTGAATTTATGCCCTGCGCGTTGAGCAGTGCATTTAGAATCATATTTATTTCAATAGAATTGCCTTCCTTATTTTCAAAAGCTTTTTTTACACCGTCAAAAGTATACTTCCTTGAAATGCCATTCCATTTCATTTTATTTTTTACATAATTGAAAAGAAATTTCACTTTTTCAATATCCTTTAAACTTTTAAGTTCTGGTTCAAGTTCAGATAAAGCACCTTTTAAGTAATTGATCTTTTCCAGTTGGGTGCCAAATTTAGAATGGTTCATTAGTTTGCCCGCCACATCATCCCAAGAGGAAGTATAGAAAACAGCTTTATCAAAAGGAGGCTCATAACTGGAGAGTTCGTATTTTACAGAATTTAAATAGTTCTGTACATTGGATACAAAACTTTCGTCTTTCAAAGGCTTTACATTTTCATAAATATATTCATAACTTAAGGCATTGAACCTGTGAACATCATTGCCAATTTGAATTTTGCTTTTATTGTTTTTAACGTCCAAATTTGTTGGTCTGTCAAATCCTAAAGTATGCGGATTGTATTTGAAAAAATTCGGATGCGTAAAGGTGTAACTATTGTATTGAATAGGAATAGAACTTTGAAAAAACCACTTGTTCACATTATTTGGGTACGGCGAGACCAATACATAGCTCCATTCAATTATGCATCCATCTTTAATTTCAGGTAAGGTAAAGCGCATTTTTTTCCACTTATTCCCTTCGTCGGTTACAAAAATATCTTTTTTATTCAGTTTAGTACTGTTGACTTTTTCACCATCAAAATTGTAAGTAACAGCTTTAAGACCAGATATATTTTCTTCCCCATAAAAAGGAATTTTTACTGTCGCCCAATCATCGCCATTATTTTTATCAAATATTTTGATTCTGGTTTTTACCTTGTAATTTATTTTAAAACCATTGAGAAATTCAAATTCTGCCTCACAGGTGTCAAAAATATACTCTGCTTCAGCCTCTTTGTCAATAGAACTTTCATTGTAAGAAAAATCTTCGGCAGAAACTTTGCCAAATTTTTTCTGTGCGAATAGGGATTGGCTGATTAAAATAAAAATAGCTATATAAGAAATGGTTAACTTATTCATTGTTGGAAATTATTAAGTAATGGTTGAAAAATAAATTGCCTATTTTAACATAGAGATTTTTTGATGCAAATATCATAGTTTAAGTCGGTAAGTTATTGTTTGACCATTAGTAATTTAGTTAAATCAAATATTATTTTT
>JAHDGP010000394.1:0-2041 GCA_020627525.1 Bacteroidota bacterium | reverse complement strand
TCAAATTTTTTAATATCTTTAATAAAATGGGATAAATTCAAATATTCTTCTTTAGGATAAATTCCTTTTTTTAAAGAATATTTTCTATAAAATTTTATTTGTTGGTCAGTTATTTTTTCAATAGTCATATTATAACTACCGAAAGCGTGCTCTTTTACAATGTCAGCAGGCAATTCGTCAAATGAAAAACCAGCAGGGATGTTTATAATAAATTCACTTTCTTCAATAAAATTTTCAGTTAAATACAATTCACGTTTTTTGTCTAATTGAGGATTTAGTTGTGGCGTATTGTTTTGATCGAGAATATTCGCTTTCAAAGCAATAAGGTTTCCCATTTTTTTTGAATAATTAGGCACAGAAAGATTTAGTTTTTCAACAAAACTTTGCGTTTGTTTATTGTGAACAAATTCAGTGTCCACAATTTTTAAATCGTTAAGGGTCTCCCAAGTGTTTTTATAATATTCCTCTAATTCGTGGTTTTTTGCATTTGTAAGAGACCTGTATCTTCCATAATAAATGCCATTGTTTTGGACAGTTGCCTCTATATTCATCGTTCCGTCTTCATCAAGATTACAGACGGCTTTTGTAAGCTTTAAATTATCTTGTAGCCTGTATTTTTTTGTATGGACAATTTTTCCACCCTCAGGAAATACAACCAAAACATCTCTGTCATCGGTAAACCCACCAATATAACCCGATGCATTTTGATTGCTTGTGCATTCCAACCAGACGGTGTCGCTTTTTGTTGGTACACATAAAAAAGCGTGGTTTCCCTGAATAGATACAAAATCTTTATCAATATCTTTTGGTATTTTTTGAGCATATACCACGGCATAACTTGATGCTATTCCTGCTACTTTTAACAACGCTTTTGTATAATTTGTCAGACCTTTGCAATCTCCATAGCCTTTATTATGCACTTCTTCTGCCTTTATAGGTTTCCACCCACCCAGTTCAATTTGAACACTGATGTACCTTGTTTTTTGTTGCATATATTCATATACTAAACGGATTTTTTCTTTTTCATCTTCAATGCCAGCCACCAACTTCTGAATGTCTTCTATTGCGTCTTTTGGTAGGTCGTCTTGTCCTTTCAGCAAGTGTTCATTTATCCAAACACCAACATCTATCCAGTTTTTGAAATCGCCTTCAATGTTCCAATGGTTAAACTTTTGAGGACCAATTTTTAAAGTTGGTGTATAGGCTTTTAATGGCAAACTAAATTCTTCATATTTTACTGCTTGAATATTTTCTGCAACATAAGTGGTGTAATAGTTGCCCTTTTCAATAGCTACATCAAAGGCATCAAAGTTTTCTGATTTAATATGCAAGGGAATCTCGGAAGGATTTAAGATTGTATAAGTACTCTTTTGCACCGAAGTAGAGTAATTCGACAACGGATACCATCCAGGAAAAGATACAGTATTGGAAGTTTCATATTCGTATTCATAAACCAGGGTATACGGAAAACTTAATGGAGAATCATTGTAATAAAGAACCCTGTCGCTTTCGTATAAAGAAAATCCAGAAATAGCACTTTCATCAGTAAACTTATTTTTACTTACTCTTTTGATTACCTGTCCTATCGCGTCATAATAAACTAGGTTAATGCTTTTAACCTTTTTTTCGTTGTTGTAAAAGCAATAAACAGTTTGTTGATTGCTGGCATTTTCGTTGAGAATCGAAACTACTTTTTTTCTTTTTACATTGAGTTTCTTATGGTTTTCCAGTGTAATATTTGTTTCATCCAAATGGACTACAGCATTTGCATTTTCCAATAGTTCATTTGCAATATTACTCAGGTATGAATTGCTAGTATTTTGTGCAACTAAACATATGGGTAATATGAAAATTGCAAGAAGAAATTTGGGGTACATAGATTCAAAAGTGTTGTATGGCTATTTAATAATTAGAATCCTTGATTTGCTGGAAGATCACAGTATTCTAAAAGTAAAGGTATCTTATTTATACTATTTTTTTAAATAGATGATTGAATTTTTCGAACTTGATTAATTTTTTTTACAATGGATCAAAATACACT
>JAHDGP010000393.1 GCA_020627525.1 Bacteroidota bacterium | reverse complement strand
AATGCCTGCCAGAAAAGTAATAGACTGGTGCATTCGAGGCTACAACTTAAAAGTAGATGAAGCGGTTAAGTATGGCTTGGTTTCAGAAGCTGTAAATGCTGATGAGATTGATGGGAAAGTGGAGGAGATAGTAAATGAGTTAAGGCAAAATAGTCCGGCTGCAATTAGGCTTGGCTTGCAAGCTTATGACAAAATAGAACCGTCAGCGGCTGAACACAAATATTTGTACGATATGCTTCAAAAAACCATTCAAACGAAAGATGGACAAGAAGGATTAAAAGCATTTAAAGAAAAAAGAAAAGCCAACTGGTTAGGAGAATAAAAATATGTTTGATAAAAATACATTTAACAATAAAATTGCATTGGTATCTGGTGGAAGGAGTGGAATTGGTTTTGCCATTGCCAAGCAGCTATTACAATTGGGAGCCAAAGTTGTGATTTGTTCAAGAAAAGCGGAGTTACTTGAAAAGGCTGCAAATGAACTAAAAGAATTTGGTGACTGTGATTTTAAAGCTTGTGATATTAGAAAAACAGAAGAAATAAAAGAGCTTATTGAGCATATTAAAAAACAGTTTGGAAACCTTGATATTTTGATAAACAATGCAGGAGGACAGTTTCCTGCCTTATCCGAAATGATAAACGATAAAGGATGGAATGCAGTTGTCAATAACAACTTGAACGGAACATTTTATATGACCCGTGAAATATCAACGGCATTTTTTATGCCTCAAAAATCGGGTGTTGTTGTAAATATTATTGCTATGATTATGAGAGGTTTTCCTGGAATGTCGCATACTGGAGCAGCGAGGGCAGGAGTCGAGAATCTTACAAAATCATTAGCGGTAGAATGGAGTGATTATAATATTCGATTGAATTGTGTTGCACCTGGAATTATTGAATCATCGGGATTGAATAATTATCCAGCTCAAATCCAAGAGATGTTTCAAGAGGCGAAAAAGGCGATTCCATTGCACAGGTTTGGAACAGTGGAGGATGTTGCAAATGCAGTTTGTTTTTTGGCAAGTCCCTTGTCTTCTTATATTACAGGAACGACACTTTACGTAGATGGAGCACAGCATTTGAACTATGATACAATGGGTTTGCCGAAAATAATGAAGTCCTTTTTATGAGATGAATTTACCCCAATTAGAAAGTTAATATCTGTATTTATGGTTGGATATTAACAAATATATGCGTATTATTAACAATGTGAATAAAGAGAATCTTCCAAACTAGGCAGACTATAATTTATTCTCATTTTTAAGAATAATTGTAATTTGTATTTGTTTCTTAACAAAATATGAAACGTATGTCCAAGCTATTCGAAGACCTCAAAACACCACTCGATCACTTTTATCATTGGGAAAAAAGTACACCTGACAAAGTGTTCCTAAGGCAGCCTTTTGGAAATGATTGGTTTACCCTCACATACCAAGAAGCTGGAGTGCAAGCTCGAAAAATGAGGAATGCATTGTTTGGTTTGGGATTGGAAAGAGGAGATCATATTGGCATAATGTCAAAAAATTGTTATCATTGGATTTTGGCTGATCTAGCCATAATGATGGGTGGTTTTGTTTCTGTTCCTTATTATTCCAGCTTGCATAAAAATCCACTAAATGAAGTAATAATTAAGAGTGAAATAAAGGCAATTTTTTTAGGAAAGTTGGATCATTGGGGAGACAGGGACAAAGGCATTCCCGATAATTTGACTGTGATAAAATTTCCACCTTATAAAGGAAATGCTAAAATTGAAAGGGGAATAGAATGGGATGAACTGATAGAAAGTAATGATGTTTCTGGCGAAGATTTTAGTCCAAACATAAAAGATTTATGGACTATTTTGTTTACATCAGGCACAACAGGAAGTCCCAAAGGTGTGATGCATACTTATGAAAATACAGGATTGGTCATAAATGTCGAAAAGCATTCAGATTTTATTGGGATTAATAAAATGAAAGACAATAACTTTTTCTCCTTTTTACCCTTAAATCACGTAGCTGAAAGAATCGCTGTTGAAGTCAATTGTTTGGGTTTGGGAGGAACCATTTCCTTTGCGGAATCAATAGATACATTTGCCAAGAATTTGCAAGAAACACAACCCAATATTATTTTTGCTGTTCCACGTATATGGACTAAATTTTATCAAGGTGTTCTTTCGAAAATTTCACAAAAAAAGTTAGATGTTTTATTAAAGATACCAATAGTTAAGAATGTAATTAAACAAAAGTTGTTAACTGCAATGGGTTTGAAAAATGCAGAAATAATTTTAACAGGAGCTGCAATTACACCCATCCATTTAAAAGAATGGTATAAAAAACTGGGCGTTCATTTAATAGAAGTTTATGGAATGACAGAAGTTTGTGGAGGAATTGTAGCTGCGCCTGATGTAAATACACCAATGGATTCAGTGGGGCAGGCACTGCCGTTTTGCGAAATTAAAATTGATCCAGAAACCAAAGAGGTCTTGATGAAAGCTCCTTTTGTTATGAAAGGATATTTTAAAGAAGCAGAAAAAACAAAAGAAATTTTAAGAGATGGATGGATTTACAGTGGCGATAGAGGAGAACTGGACGATAATGGATATGTGAAAATAATAGGACGAGTAAAAGATTCATTCAAAACGGCTAAAGGCAAATATGTTGTTCCAAACCCAATGGAAGAAGTGTTGGCTTCAAATGAATTCATAGAACAAATTTGTATTACTGGTCATGGAATTCCTCAACCTATTGCCCTTGTTAATTTATCAGAACAAACATCTAAGCTTGATAAAGACGATCTAAATGCAAATTTAGCAAGTGGATTAGAGAGTTTAAATAAAAACTTGGCAGCTTTTGAAAAAATATCCACCATAATAATTACAAAAGAAAGCTGGACAGAAAAAACAGGGTTGTTGACACCAACTATGAAAATTAGAAGAGGTGCCATTTATGATTGTTATTGTTCAAAACTATTAAAATGGCACGAAGATCAAAGACAAGTTATTTGGGAGTGAATTGCATTTGTTCCTGATGTGAAAACAAATATTTAAATAAATTGAAAAAAGTATTAATTACTGGAGGCTCAAGTGGCGTAGGCTTGGCATTGTCAAAATTATTTGCGGCTGATGGATACCACATTATTTGGGTGGCAAAGTTTACTGAGGAAATGGAAGCCGCAGCCGCTTTGTTGAGAACAACATTTCCAAATGTATTGATTGATTTTAAAGAAGAAGACTTGTCAAAAATAGAATCATCGAAGGAGGTCTATAAATGGATAAAGGATAAATTCGATTTCATTGATGTATTGGTAAACAATGCAGGATTTGGCACATATGGTTTTATCAATGAAACAGAGATGGAAAAAGAGGTGACAATGATTCAATTGAATGTTACCACAGTTTATTTATTAACAAAATTGTTTTTGAAAGATATGTTGGAGCGTGATTCAGGCAAGATTTTAAATGTAAGCTCTGGCGTTTCTTTTAATCCTGTTCCTAAAATGGCAATCTATGCAGCCACTAAAGCATTTGTAAGGCAAATGTCGGAATCTATCTATTATGAGTTAAAACAAATGCGCACAAAAGTGACTATTACAGCGCTCTGTCCCTCAGCGATTAAAAATACCGACTTTCAAAAGGAGGCAGAAATGAAAAATGTTACTACATTTGATGGATTATTTGCAACCACAGCAGAGGAAGTTGCAAAAGACGCGTATATAGGTATGAATCAAGGAAAGCGATTGGTTTTGACAGGAGTAAAATACAGAATAGGAGCAAAGTTGAACAAAATAACTCCTGCGTTTATTACTCAGTATGCAATTGAAAAAGAAATGAAAATAAAAGAACAAAATAAAAATTGAAGATAATGAACTCTTATTATTTTACAGAGGAACATGAATTATTTAGAGATAGTTTAAGAGCATTTTTACAAAAAGAGGTTCACCCAAATATTGACAAATGGGAAGAAGATCAGAAGATTC
>JAHDGP010000392.1 GCA_020627525.1 Bacteroidota bacterium | reverse complement strand
GATCAAAGATATAAATTTTTTCTTTTACCAAAACCAATTAATTTTGGGTATATTAAGGCTTTGTAGGCCCGTGAAATTAGTCAGGTTTATGTTTGTATTATCTCTAAATAAAAAATCTCCACCAATACTATTAAGATTTTCTAAACCAGAAAGGTTTTGTAAAGAAGTATTTAAATTTATCTTTAAACTACCACCAATGCTATTCAAATTGTTCAAACCTTCAAAGTTGATAAGATCGCCTGAATTTATCTTTATAATAAAACTACCACCAATGGTATTTAAGTTTTCTAAGCCTTCAAAATTGTCTACATCTAAATAAGTTGAGGCATATTCTTGCCCTAAAATAAAGGTCCCACCAATGCTTTTCAAATTATTCAGACCTTCAAAACTATTTAGAGCTAATCCGTAAGTAGAACCTTCGTCTATACGTAAATCTCCACCAATACTAGTTAATCCCTCCAATCCTTTAAAATTTGTAATATTAGCAGAAACTCCAACCAATGTAAAACTTCCTCCTATAGTGGTCAGATTTTCTAATCCACTGAAATCACTAAATAAATCGTTATCATTATTAGAATAAAGTTCAATATCAAAACTTCCTCCTATATTTGTCAAGCTATTTAGCCCTTCAAAACTTGCAAGTAAATAATAACGTAACCTGAAGTTACCTTCAATACTCGTCAAAGCATTTAAACCATCAAAATTCTGTAAATCTAAATTTGTTTTAAAATCTCCTCCAATACTAGTTAGGCTTTCTAGGCCAACAAGACTAGTAAGTTGGTAACTAGTCAAGAAATCAAAATCTCCTCCAATACTAGTCAGACTTCCCAATTCATATAAATTTGAAAAACCATTATTATAGGAAATTATAAAGTCTCCAGCAATGTTCTCTAAATTTTCTAAACCTTCAAGATTCTGTAACGAATTATTTCCTATAAATTGCAAATCACCAAGTATACTTGTTAAATTTTGCAAGCCTGATATATCAATTATATCAGTTTCAATAACATTTAATGGACCGCCATCACCAATGACCAAATCGCCATCAATTACTGAACAATTAAAATTTTGTACAAAGGCATCAACTTCTGCTTGTGTTCGAAGTTGAATATTTTCTGTACATTGTCCATAAGCTAAAGCAAAATTAAAAACACTAAAACAAAAATATAATAACAATTTTTTCATTGTATAAATTTTCAACTGTTTGGTATTGACTCAATAGTAACTGTCCATTTTCAAGTAATTCTTTTAACTTTCTGCGAGCGAAAGTCTTTGCATATTATTATTGAGCTAGTAAAACAAATATAAATCTTTTAACTAAAAAACCATCACCTTATCAACAATTACTCCCTCAATAGTTTCAATAGCAATAAAATACAAACCCTTACTTTGCGTAGATAAATCAACTTCAAATGATTCACTGTTGACCTTCTGCAAGAAAATAACTTCGCCAAGACTATTTTGGATTGTAACAAACTTCTGCCTGAGAATTAAGGAATATATCATCATCGCATTGTGCATTTACAAATGTGCTACAAAATAAAATTTGCACAATAGCTAAAATTATAAAAATTGTATTTTTTGTAATCATAATATTGAATCATTCTGAGAACTAGAAATTGTTTATTTTAAATTTAATAATTTAAAGACTGTATTGCACCATAATTCTGGGGCTTCTAACATTGGATAATGTCCTACGTCTTTAAGTATTTGCAAATTGGAAGCTGGAATGTTCTCTTTTAATTCATGTGCCATTGCAATCACGGCAATAGGGTCTTTGTCTGCCCAGTAAATATTCAGAGGTAAATCAGTTTTATATAATCCGTTGTTTATCCAACGATTGAAAAACTTGTACCGTTCGTGATTGTACAAACTCAGTTTAGGAAAAACCTTCTTTGCTTCTTTACTCAAACCCACTTTGTATATTTGACTCATTTCAAATTTTGGGTATTTCGATTTGTCCCACCATAAATTTTTCATATTGTATTGAAAATACCTTTCTGTACCAAGTTTAACCACCACTGGACCCATCTTTTTATTCATCAATAAACGCTGAACAAAAAGAAGCTTAACCTTGTCAATTAACAAAGAGCCATTACCCAATATTAAACCATTGATATTTATCGGTCGAAAACCAAAATTCCATTTGGCAACAATTTCAGTCAGTACACTTGTTCCGTAGTCGTGCGCCAATACATAACCGCTTTTAATGCTTAAGTTTTGCCACAATTGAAGGGCAATATTTGCCTGATCAATTAAAGAGTAAGAATAATTTTCAGGCTTTTCAGAAAATCCAAAACCCAAATGATCGTGAACAATAACTTTAAAGTGCTTTGTCAACAAAGGCAGTGCCATATGATAATCAAAGGAGCTGGTAGGGTAACCGTGAAGTACCAACAGATTGGGCTTACTTGCCTCTCCTTCCTCCACTACAAAAACAGCATATCCATTCACATTAATAAATCGACCTTTATTTCTCCATTCATCAATGTTCATTGCTCAATTCTTTGACAGTTTGAAATTGCACAATTTAATCATTTTCAGAATAGGTTCTTTACTTTTAAAGATTTTATTTCAACCATTGTTCACAACAGTTTTCTTCTTTTTTTTAAATTTTCATAATCTGAAAAGACAGATGTAAAAAACGAATCAGTATACAATTAAAATACCATCACTTTTTTAACAAGTACATCCTCATTTGTTTTTATTGAAATGAAATACAGTCCTTTACTTTTTGAAGACAAGTCTATCTGTATAATATTGCTGTTTACTTTTTGGGTAAATATTGTTTCTCCTAAACTGTTTGTAATGGTGTATGATTGAACGTTTTCATCTTCTGATTGAATATAAAATTTTCCCAAACTCGGATTTGGATAAACTTGAATTTTTGATTGATCAAAAGTTTGCAAACTTGAAAACATTGTTGCCTGTCCTGACAAGTTGATAATCAACTCTCCAGCATTGCTATTTATATACAATTCCCCTAAATATTCTCCTTCCTCTAATGGATTAAAGAAGATGGGAATTTCTTGGCTACTGAATGGATCAATCGTTGATCCTTCTAAATTTTCCGCACTGAACACAGAATTTATAAAAGTAAATTCACTTATTTCCAACAAAGAGTTGCCGAGGTTGGAAATGATTAAATTTTCTGAATGATTATTTGAATTATCCAGTGAAATTTCACCGAAGTCAATCTCGGCAACATTCGTGGATATTATGACAGACGACTGAATTGCTATGCCAAACAAATTTATAATCACATCTTCTGCATTTGAACTTAAAATCAATTCACCCTCATATTCTCCAACCTCTTCGGGATTAAAATAAATAAGAATTTCCACACTGCTTTGCCCTTCAATGGTTACTGATTCTATATCTCCAGCATTAAAGACAGGGTCGCTAAAAACAAATGCATTTATTTCTATTGGCAAATCGCCGAGGTTTGAAATCGTTAATGGAATCGACAAAAATTCATCGCCACTAAATATCAATTCACCAAAGTTTAATTCTGTAAAGTTGGCTGTCAAATTTGGTAAGCTAGGCAACTCTGATACCATTCTGTTATTTACCGTATTGGTGACAATAGCAGGGTTTTCATCAAAATAAATAGAGGCTTTGTTTTGAATATTCGAATTTTCAAAAATCCCTAATCTATTTAACATGCTAAATTTAACAAATCCGTGAGACGCAGGTTCATTGACAAAACTGTCTGGAAGATAAATATCATTAAACTTAAAAGTAGCAACTCTGCTGTCTATGTCAATTTGTGTTTCAACATTGTGACTACTTGCAATGAGTGTAAAAGTATTTATATTTAAAAACTCACTCAATTCGTCTTTAATTTCTACATTAAATGCCGTATCGTTTCCTGTGTTTTGAAAACGGATTGTATATTCCAAAGCTTCATCAATAAGCGCAAAGTTTTCTGCTCCGTAGCCAAATGGAATATTAAGTTTATCATTGGGATCG
>JAHDGP010000391.1 GCA_020627525.1 Bacteroidota bacterium | reverse complement strand
TTAACAATATCTTTGCAATTTCCTTTGTAGATGAGCTTGGCACATACTAAAAATAGCTTATACATTTAGTAAATCTTCAATTCTAAGTAAAATATTCACTAAAATAACAAAAAAATTGTACCTTTGCATCCAGATTTTTACATAACAAGGTATTCTTGTGCCACAAATCATAGTTATTTGAGAATAATCAGATTGACAATCTCATTGTAGCTGGTGCATTGATCCCTAAAATTTAATTTTAAAATGAGAAAAAATTATGAGACAGTGCTTGTCTTCACGCCCGTGTTGTCAGACGCTGATCAAAGGAAAGCCGTAAAAGATTACGTCGACTTTCTGAAAGAAAAAGGTGCAGAAATTCTAGAAGAAGACTTCTGGGGAATGCGTCAGTTGGCCTATCCTATCCAAAAAAAGACTACAGGAATTTATTTTGTTACTGAATACATCACTGAAGGGGAAGTTGTTGATTTGTTAGAAATCAAATGTAAGCGTGATGTCAATGCTTTGCGTTTCCTTACTGTTCGTCTTGACAAATACTCTAAAGAGTACAACGAGAAGAAAAGACAAGGTCTTGTTGGTAGAAACAGAAAGAAGACTCCTGAAGAAAAAGAGAGAGAAGCTGCTCAAAAAGCTAAAGAAAACGAATCTAAAGACAAAAAAACTCCTAAAAAAGCATCATAATTATGGCATCTAAATCTGATATAAAATTTTTGAATGCTCCTAAGATCGGGAGAAATGAAAAGAAGTACTGTCGTTTCAAAAAACATAAAATCAACTATGTTGATTATAAAGACGAACAGTTTTTAATGAGATTTTTAAATGAGCAAGGTAAAATTCTTCCTAGAAGATTGACTGGTAACTCTTTGAAATTTCAAAGAAGAGTGTCTCAAGCTATTAAAAGAGCAAGACACATCGCATTATTACCTTATGTTACTGACCTTTTAAAATAATTCAACAATGGAAATAATATTGTTAACAGATATAGAAGGATTAGGTAGAAGAGACGATGTCGTAACTGTGAAGAATGGCTATGGTCGTAATTACCTTATCCCAAAAAGAATGGCGGTTGTCGCTAATAAGAGAAACAGCAATATGCTGAAAGAACGTACTAGACAATCTGACTTGAAAACAGAGAAAATGATGGGCAAAATTCGTGCTGCCGTTTCTCAGTTGGAAGGTTCTGCACTTCAAGTAGGTGCTAAAGTTGGTACTTCTGGTAAAATCTTTGGTAGTGTTACAAATATTCAATTAGCTGATGCAATTAAAAAAGCAACTGGATTGGAAATAGATAGAAGAAAGATTACTATCATTGATGAAATTAAAGAATTGGGTACTTATAAAGCAGAGCTTGATTTGCACAAAGACGTTAAACCTGAAATTGAGTTTACTGTTGTGGCAGAATAAGTTTGAAGCTAAATAAATCAAAAGGGACTAATTGCTAATTTGCATTTAGTCCCTTTTTTTGTTGGTAGTATTTTTTTGAAACAAAACTCTATTCTAAATGATTTGTACACTTTGTGGTTCAAAACTTATCAGTAAAATGGATGAGTTTTATTTTAATTGTAATTTATGTAAAGCAATTGTAAAAGATGAAAAATACTACTTAACTGCTGACAAAGAAAAAGCTGAATACGAAATTCACAACAATGATGTAAATGATATTAGGTATCAAAATTTTACAATGCCCATTACCAACTATGTAGTTGAAAAATTCTTACCGAAACACAAAGGCTTAGATTTTGGAAGCGGAACGGGTCCTGTTATTTCTAGTATGCTCAAGAAGAAAGGCTACGATATTGCTCAATATGATCCTTTTTTTGCTCCAAATAAAAATGTCCTGCACTATAAATATGATTACATCGTAAGTTGTGAGGTCTTTGAGCATTTTTACAAACCCAATATAGAAATTGACCGTCTGACTGCTCTGTTAAAAAATAATGGGGCATTGCTTATTATGACAATGTTGTATAACGGGCAAATTGACTTTAAAACATGGAGATACCGAAAAGACGCGACCCATGTTTTTATTTATAGAAAGGAAACAATTGAATATATTGCAAACAAAAAGAAGCTGACCATTGATATGTTGACAGACAGATTTATAGCGTTGAGAAAAACTAGCTAAGTACACTCTTAAGTAGGTAAACATAAATAATCGACACACTTTTGATGGGTTCTTTTTCTCCATGACTTTTTGAACCCTACTGCATCACGTACTCGAATTTGAAATGAGTTTTTTTTTGAATATTATGGATAAGATTACAAATTGTAAAATAGATGAAGATGAAGCCAATTACATACTATTTACTTCTTTTGATAATTTTCACTTCGTGTAAAAATTCATCTCAATTGCAAAACGGTTCTTTTCAAGCAGAGTTGGATGATTTAACAATCAACTATACAATAAAAGGAGCAGGTCCTGTAATGATCGTTGGACATATAAATTCAGGTAAAATAGCTTACGAAAACTCCTTGTCTCCATTAGAGCAGCATTTCACAATGGTTTATTATGAACCTAGAGGTACAGGCGCATCTGATGCTCCTAAAACTATTGAAGAATATGGATATGAATTTATAATTAAAGAAATTGACAATCTCAGACTGCATTTAGGCATTGATAAAATTTGGTTATTCGGTCATTCTGATCAAAGCGAAATTGCTTTGGAGTATGCAATAGATTATCCAAATAATATTGCAGGTATGATCTTATCAGGAACACATTTTGTGGAAGATAACGAAACTGAATTTTCTATAAAAAAGACGTTTGAAGAATTCAGAAGGAAAGACGAATGGTTTAATCAAGTTGTAAAAGACTTTGACTATAAATTTAAACACAAAACTGATTTTGATTCTTTAGGGAGGGATATTAGTTTGGCACCGATAAAATGGTGGTGTTACGATTCATTGTCCGCTCAGAAAGTAATTCCGCTGTACAACTTAACAACTGAAAGAGGCAGACGCAAACCTATTAATGGACAATTTCCATTTATGACAAATAAAGACCGTTATAATCTATATCAAAGAATTTATAATTATCAGAAAAAGTATTCCGAAATCAAAACTGATATTCTAATTTTGCAAGGAAGGTTTGATACAAACAATCCACCTGAAATGACTGAAAAACTGAATCAGCAATTACCAAACTCTGAGTTAATCTTCATAGAAGAGGCAGGTCATTTTCCTTGGGTAGAACAACCAGAAAAATCTTTTAAGGCCATAAGTAAATGGTTAAATAGTAGACTGTAATAGCTAAATTTTTTTCCAATGAATGAACAATTATCAAACGTTTACAATCCTGAAAAATTTAGAAAATTTGGACATGAGTTGATAGACTTACTCGCTGATCATCTTGAAAAAGTTCAATCAAATAAGGTGAAAGTCATTGATTGGAAAGCACCTTCTGAGCAACTGAAGTTTTGGGAGCATTATAAAATGGATAAAACTTCTCCAAATGCTTTTTTTGAAGAGGTACTCAAATATTCCATAAATGTTCAACACTCACATTATATGGGTCATCAAGTTGTTCCCACTGCTCCATTGTCTGCGCTTAGTTCTTTATTGGCTTCTGTTTTGAATAATGGAATGGCAGTTTACGAAATGGGAGCCGTGTCAACTGCAATAGAAAAAATTGTTGTTAATGAAGTAAATGCAAAAATTGGTTATACCAAAGATGCGGATGGCTTACTTACTTCGGGGGGGACACTTGCCAACCTTACAGCCCTTTTAGCAGCGAGAAGTGAAATGGTTGAATCTGATCTTTGGGAAGTAGGAATGAATGAAAACTTGGCGGTAATGGTTTCCTCTGAAGCTCATTATTGCGTTGACAGGGCATTGAGAATTATGGGATTTGGTGCTAAAGGTATAATTAAAATTCCAGTGGATGATGGATTTAAAATGCGGAATGATTTACTTGAAGAATCGTATTTAGAAGCTGTTGCAAAAGGATTTAAAGTAATTGCCATTGTAGGAAGTGCGCCTTCGACCTCC
>JAHDGP010000390.1 GCA_020627525.1 Bacteroidota bacterium | reverse complement strand
AATTAATAAATTAATAAGAAACAATGAAATATCACGATGAGTCAACATTTGCAACTGATTCTTTAAGCATTGAGTTAGATTTAAAGAAATTAGATTTTCTTTTTCCTGAGATTTTTACTCCATTTCAAAAGCTAAAATATAGATTAAGAAGATTGGGAATGACTTCCTATATAGAACAAATATCTGAACATATAAAATTTGGAGATAGTCAAGGAGCTATTGTGGTTAGTACAGAACCTCTTTTAATTGCTGCCTATAATGAAGATATAGATTGTATTGTGATGCTGAAATTTGAGCCTAAAATTCAGAAGAGATATAATTTTAAAGTAAAAGATTATCTTATATGCGTAAATACTTTCGGAAGAACAGATGAACTTCAATCTGATTTAATTGCAGGAAAAGGCAACTCTGGTGTGTGGACGCTGGTTCATCCAATAATAGCGGATTTGGTTTCCAGTAGTGAAAAAAAGATAGAAAGTAGAAAAAAAGAGATTGGACAGGAAGGATATGACTATATTTGGCGGCTTGCTAATGAATATTTGACTCTAAAACAAGGTGTATATAGAAATGGAAAACCCTTTTTATCGGGAGAACCAACCTAATCTTTTGTTAGCAAAGAAAATGAATCGTAATCAGTAGTGATTTATGGGAGAAGGAGGCTGACTTGTTGATGGAGGAATGAGAAAGTTATTTTTCTGGTAAAGAATTTTTTTTATTTTTCTAAATAATTGGATAAACTAAATACTTAATCTATATTTGAGCAGTGTATTTGTAGATGCAATAGAGAAACATATAAATACTAGAGGAAAATACATAACAAAAAAGTTAATGGAGAATCATATATTTGATAAAAAAAAAACAAAAACTAAAGAACTTCAAATAGAAAGGGAATTAATCAATCGCTTATCTGATTTGAAATATACTTATCGTGAAGATATTAGAACTAAAGCTGCGCTTGAACAAAACTTTAGAGAAAAGTTTAACGCACTCAATAGAGTCAGTCTAACGGATGCTGAATTTAAAAAACTCAAAGGAGACATTATAAATTCCGATGTATTTACGGCTGCAAAACATTTGAGAGAACGAAACACCTTTCAACGGGCGGATGGCACCCCTTTGCATTATACATTGGTAAACATCAAAGAATGGTGTAAAAATGATTTTGAGATCATTAATCAACTACGAATCAACACAAATGCAAGCTACCATCGCTATGATGTAATTCTGCTCATTAATGGATTGCCGCTTGTACAAATTGAATTGAAAACATTGGATATTAGTCCTATTCGGGCGATGCAACAAATTGTAGACTACAAAAACGACCCCGGCAATGGCTATACCAATTCCTTGCTTTGCTTCATGCAGCTTTTTATTGTAAGCAATAGAGCAAGCACCTATTATTTTGCCAATAACAACAACCAACACTTTCAGTTTAATGCGGAAGAACGATTCCTACCTATTTATCAATTAGCCAATGCCAACAATAAAAAAATCAACCATTTATATGACTTTACAGAGCAGTTTCTAGGCAAATGTACTTTAGGGCAAATGATTAGCCGTTATATGGTATTATTGGCAAGTGAAAAGAAAATTTTAATCATGCGCCCCTATCAAATTTATGCGGTGCAAGCCATTGTAGATTGCATACAACAGAACAGGGGAAACGGCTATATTTGGCATACTACAGGAAGCGGTAAAACCCTCACTTCTTTCAAGGCTTCCACCTTATTAAAGGACAATCCAAATATTGAAAAATGCCTTTTTGTGGTGGATAGAAAAGACCTTGACCGCCAAACTCGCGAGGAGTTCAATAAGTTTCAAGAGGGCTGTGTGGAAGAAAATACCAATACCGAAACTTTAGTGCGGCGTATGTTGTCCACCGATTATGCGGATAAGGTTATTGTCACAACCATTCAAAAATTGGGCTTGGCACTAGACGAAAATAGCAAGCGCAATAGAAGCAAAAAGAAAAAAGGCTTTAAAACTTTTAAAGAACGTCTAAAACCATTGCACGATAAAAGAGTGGTCTTTATTTTCGATGAATGTCACCGTTCACAGTTTGGTGATAACCACAAAGCCATCAAAGCGTTTTTTTCCAATGCTCAATTGTTTGGCTTTACAGGCACACCCATTTTTGAAGAAAATGCGACCTATAAAACCATCAAAGGGGAAGAGCGTTCCTACAAAACGACCAAAGACATTTTTCAAAAAGAACTACATGCTTATACCATTACCAATGCAATAGAAGATAATCACGTACTGCGGTTTCACATTGATTATTTTAAACCCGATGCCCTCGTAAAGATTGGTAGTAACTCTCATAAATCGGCTGTGGCAAATGCAATTCTTGCCAAACATGATAAAGCCACCCATCACAAACGTTTTAATGCTATTTTTGCAACGGCTTCTATTAATGATGCCATCCATTACCACAAATTATTTAAAGAACTACAAGCAGAAAAACAGAACGAAGACGAAAATTATCGCCCCTTAAACATTGCTTGTGTGTTTTCTCCGCCAGCAGAAGGTGATAAAGATGTAAAGCAAATTCAAGAAGACCTTCCGCAAGAAAAAGCCGACAATCAAGAGGAGCCGAACAAAAAGAAGGAAGCTTTAACCGCCATTATTGCAGACTACAATAAACAATACGGCACCAACCACCGAATAAACGATTTTGATTTATATTATCAAGATGTGCAGCAACGAATTAAAGACCATAAATATTCTAATGCAGACTATCCACACAAAAACAAAATAGATGTGATGATTGTGGTGGATATGCTGTTGACGGGTTTTGATTCTAAATATTTAAACACCTTATACGTTGATAAAAACTTAAAATATCACGGTTTAATACAAGCTTTTTCCCGTACCAATCGAGTGATCAATAAGACCAAACCCTTTGGCAATATTTTGGACTTCCGACAACAAGAGGAGGAGGCAGATAAGGCAATGGTTTTGTTTTCAGGTGCTCAAACGGACAATCCGAAGAAAATTTGGCTAGTCGATCCTGCTCCGAAGGTGATTGTACAATACAAAGAGGCAATTGACCACTTAAAACAGTTTATGAAGTGGCAAGGCTTGGACTGTAAGCCTTCGGAAGTACACAATCTAAAAGGGGATGCTGCTCGCGTGGAGTTTATCAATGCATTTAAAGAAATACAGCGTTTAAAAACACAATTAGACCAGTATACGGACTTAAAAGAAACAGAAGTTGAAACGATTGACAATTTGCTGTCGCAGGACAATTTGCGCTCTTTCAAAAGTGTATACCTTGATACTGCCAAGCGATTGAAAGCACAACGAGACAAAGCGAAGGGCGAAACATCTGAGGCTGTTCAACAATTGGATTTTGAGTTTGTACTCTTCTCTTCTGCCATCGTTGATTATGACTACATCATAAAGCTGATTGCCAAATATACCCAAACGCAACCTTCTAAGCAGAAAATGACACGGGCGGAGTTGGTTAACCTCCTCAGTTCTAGTGCCAACTTGATGGAAGAGCGAGCGGATATTATTGCCTACATTGATTCATTGGAAACAGGCAGTAGGACAAAGCAAGAGATTCATCTAGGCTACCAACAATTTAAAGCTGAAAAATCGGCTAAAGAACTGCGTGACATTGCCCAAAAACACGGCATCGAAGCCGAGCGTTTAAAAGAATTTGTGGAGGCCATTATGTACCGAATGATTTTTGACGGGGAAAAGTTAAGCGACTTACTCGCTCCTTTACAATTGGGATGGAAAGCCCGTGTGAAAGTAGAATCGGCATTAATGGAAAATTTAATACCTTTATTAAAAAAACGTGCCGAAGGGCGAGAAATAGCAGGTTTGAAAGCTTATGAGTAAAGAGAAAAAACATAGTAAATTTGTGCCCGAATTGCGATTTCGGGAGTTTGTGGAAGATGGGGAATGGAATAAAGGTTTAATAGGCGATTACTTCAATAAACTAAGTACTGGAATGACTCCTTCGCGAAGGAAACCTGAATATTTTAATGGTAATATACCTTGGCTTACAAGTGGAG
>JAHDGP010000389.1 GCA_020627525.1 Bacteroidota bacterium | reverse complement strand
AACTCACATTCTAAGAAGGAAGTATCCGAAAGTTTGGCATTTGCAAATATACAATTGCTAAAAACGCAGGCATCATACTTGGCTGTTGGGAATGAAGTTTTGCTGTAATCTACTCCCTCAAATTGTTGATCTTCAATGTATGGAATGTTCATTGGTTTTGTTATCTAAACAAATATAAGCTGTAAAATATTAGCCAAATGACAACTAAGACTAGTTTTTTATATTTTTCGGTAAAATTTTTCAACAAGACATTTGAAAGAAAAAAAGATACCAGTACTGTTAGAATAAAACGCATTGCTCTGGCAGGAATACTTAAAAGAAGGAAATTTAGAATACTGAAAGAATTTCCACCAAAAAGGACGGCATAAATTTTATACGGCAAGCCTTTGATTGGTCCCTGAAAAACACTAATCAATCCACAATCATTGATTTGGTTTTTGATAGATTCTATCATTTCTGTATTGTGCGTGGGCAGGTTTGATACAAAATTGAGAGCAGCGTTTAAGTCATTTTTTCCCCATAAAAACATAATTGTACCACCAAACAATGCACCAATAATGGCAATTGCCACATTTTTGAAACCAGATTTTAGCCCCTTAATCGCAACAAAAGACAGCCAAACGTCAGGAATAACGAAGAAGAAAGTGGCTTCACACAAAGCCCACATAAAAGAAATAAATGCGATAAATTTTGTTGACAAAAGTATTAAATAAATGATTCACTGCAAGATTAACAATTTTTGATATTTATACGAAATATTTACTTGCAATTTTCATTAACAATAATCAATCCTGCTCCTAATTCAACAGTGAAATCTGGTAACAAAAATATAGCCTGGTCAGCCTGAAAATATGCATTTTCAGTAAAATCAATATGCCCATCTGAATTAATTTGATCATCGGCAATGTAAGTATCAGTCGGTATTGATCCATTGATATTGAGTACATCTGGACAATAATCTGGATC
The DNA here is from genome assembly GCA_020627525.1 of Bacteroidota bacterium. GTDB lineage: Bacteria > Bacteroidota > Bacteroidia > Chitinophagales > UBA2359 > JAHDGP01. Next base: position 3,063 of record JAHDGP010000389.1, on the reverse strand, counting down.
ATAGAAACTAGTGGAAGTAAACATTGTTTCACCAGAACAAGCCAGACTTGAATGGTTGTTTATAACAGTTAAATTGTGTCCCAATCTGTTGAACCCAGTATTAAATTCCCAAGTATTCATATTTGCACATTGAATGGCGTATTCGTAGCGATTGAAGAGACTTGGCATAGGGTCGGGAAGGCTAAGTAGCATTTCATAATTACCAGAAGGAAGATTTGGCGGCAAACATAGCGTTTCATTTATGTAGTGATTGCCTGTGTGCCAATCACGAGGATCAGGAGATAATTTGGCAAAATAATTTTTTCCATTTGCTAAACTTCTTAGTACTAATTGCAATCCTCTTTCGTTGTAAGGTGCGGCATACCCTTCATTTTTTAGTGAAATGTTTACATCAATCGTCTGTCCTGCAATTGCAGAATTTGGGTAAGTTCCTGAGCATAATTCAATTCTGTAGCCCAGGTTTTTTTTAATTTCATCCAGGCAATTATTGGTCCAATCATTGTTTACATCATTGTTGTATTCAGAGTTTAAATAGGAATAATGAAAACGCCTAAGTTCATAATCTGCCCTTCCTCCATTGTCAATGCAGTTGTCATCAGGATTGTTTATGAAGCAAGTTTCTCCGCCAACTACTAAATATTTTGAATCATTTTCTTTATAGGATTTTAAATTGGTCGTATCTGATTGAGAAGAAGGCGGACCATAATCAGTGAAGGTTCCAAAGTCATCGTCACTTGCCAAAAAGCAATCGTTGTGAAACCCAATTCTTGCTTTAGCCGATCCGTTGTGTGCCTCGTTTGGGGTGAGGGCAGGAGAGGAAGTCGGGGCGCCTATTCCATATACGTATCTCTGTTTTGCTTGTGGATAGCGAGCTTGAACCATTCGTTCAATTGGAACTGCATTTACAAGCGCGCCAAGCACCTCATTTCGATCTTGCCAATTGGTATTTGTTAAAATGTAGGGCGACTGCGAAGCATCTCCAAAATGATCGGTGTAATAATTTTCTCCCCAAACTCCGATAAAACCCATTTGAACAGCTGTAATAATATCTTTGTTCGATTCGAAATAAGGTTTTAATTGTGCAATATGATTTAATATTCGACTTTTAGATGCGTCACCATATGGCGAACAAATCCAACTTCCACAGGTTCCAGTATTGGCTTCATTTACATAAGAAAATCGGATAATGCATTTCATTCCTGTACTGCGAATGATGTCCAAATCTTGTTGCATTTTTGTAAGGAAGCTGGTTGAAATGGCACTGTTTACAAAATCATCCAAAACGAAATATCGAAATATGAGCGATGTGCTTACTTGATAGTTGGCATTGTAGGGCGTATGTAAATTCTGTACGGCATATAAATCTGATGCATTTAGAGGCGTATAATTGCTAGCATAAGTTATGGTAGGAGTATAAAATCCTCTTTCTGGATTTAGAATATTAGCATCTGCCGAAGGTGTGTAATTAACCGTCGTTGTTTGAGCAACCAAGCCAATACAAAGTAGCATCAAAAACACTGATAAATATATTTGCTTTCCCATAATTATTGATTTATCCTTAGTTAACATTTACTAATCTAAGCATAAATATTTAATAATGAGCAGGTTGGTATAAATAAAAAACATTGTTGGTAAACTCATTTACAATGAGATAAAATGCCAAAATTCAATATTTCTCAAGAAAAATTTCTGCAATCATACATCTCGCGCTTCCGCCACCAATTGTTTCGATGGTTTTAATATTTAATGGAACAATTGCTGTGAAATTTTCAATAGCAGTCTTTTGTTTTTTATTTAAAACATCGTAAGCACTTTGCGACATAACTAGAACACTTTTGTTTTCGGGTGTTTTTAGTTCTAGCATGTTTCCAGCAAATTGGTTCATATGTTTAAATCCTATGTCAATAATTTCGTGGTTTGTTTTTTCAAATGAATTGATTACAGTCTGGCGTTCTTCTTCGTCTGTTATGCTATTCAAACAAATGACAACAAATTTTTCGGCAACACACATCATCACATTTGTATGATAAATTTCTTTTTTGTTTTTGTTGTGTGCGTAGAAATGAACAGGTTTGTATTTTAGTTTTTCACAAACTTTGATAAATAACTCTTTGTCGGTTCGGGGAGACAAACAAGCATAAGCTATTTTATTAACATGGTCAAAAACGATACTCCCCGTTCCTTCGAGAAAGCGGTTTTGTTTTTCGTAGCTAGATAAATCTAAAATAGAATTTATTCTAAAATTTTGCTTGAGTGATTCAATAATATCTTTTCTGCGTTCATTTCTTCTTTGTTGCGAAAGCATAGGGTATAGAATAACCGTTCCATCAGGATGGAAAGTCACCCAATTGTTGGGGAAAATGGCGTCTGGTTTTTTAGGTTCTTGAGTATCTTCAAAGACAAAAACATTGATGCCTTTAGACTTTAATGTTGAATGGAAATTGTCAAATTCTTTATGTACTTTTTCTAATATCGTTTCATCTGACACTTTTAGTTCAGATTGGAATGAGTTGGAATCAGCAGTTTCTTTATTAAAAGCCGCATTGGCAGGTTTGATGAGGAAAATATTGTTTGTTGATTGCATTTATTATGGTTGTATATTTGGTTGAGGGTTATTTCGTTTGTCTGTCTTTTAATATTTCTTTGGCAGCATTTATAGCTTCTGGAAGTAGTTTTTCGTTGTTTATTATTGTATTTAATTCTCGATCACTTTTATCTGAAAATCGGCTTTTGAATAATGAAATTTTTTCTCTGCTTTTAATCATTGTTTCTTCTTCTGTAAGTTCATTTTTTACTACTTTGTTGTAAAACTTAGAAAGGATTTTCCAGTTTGTAGCAAAATGAATGACACCAATTGCAAAAACCAAAATATCAAATACGATGGAAGAATTTGCATAACCTAAACTGAAAGTCATGTTAACTGGAAAAAAAATCAAGATTTGAAAAACACCAAGAATTATGATTCCTAAAGTTATTTTTATAGCAAGGTCAAAGTTAAAATAATGAATAAGTAAGACCATAAACAAAAGAGCTACTGATATAATTACGCGAATATCAGTGATC
>JAHDGP010000019.1:7630-24390 GCA_020627525.1 Bacteroidota bacterium | reverse complement strand
CGTTTAAATCTATCATCTACTTGGTTACTTACTTGGTTACTTACTTGGTTACTTATCTCGTTCTTCCCCTCTTTATAACATTCATCAATATACCTTTCAACACGATCAATACTATCTATAACTAAGTCCTCGAATATAGCCTTTGTATTATTGAAACTAATCTCAGGATGTATAAATAGAGTTGTCAAAAAATATGTTTCTCCTGTTTCAAAAACAGCAGGGGGCGAACCGTTGCTTTCCAGCATCTTTTGAATAACTCTTAAACCCGTACTTCGACCTTCTGTTAATGACAACTCTTTGAGATAATCCCCGATTCTTCTATTTCGATAAGAACGAACTGTTATTTCTTTACCTTCTTGAATTTGTTTATCTACTGGGGGTAAAGCACCTTCGTGACTTTGAACGAGAATTCTATCTGGAAAAACTTGAACCTCTATCGGCTCTCGAACATCATAGCTTTTATGATAAACAGCATTGGCTAGCGCTTCCTCTATTGCACGAAATGGATAATTGTAAAAACGATGAGCTTCTGTCTTATCAGAGTATTTCCGGACTTCTTCTTTTATCAGTAGTCTAAGATAACTGAGTGCTTCTATTAATTGGGAATCAATATTGCCTTTGAAAATTTTCTCAGAAAAAGAATTTCCATCATTGTTGTTGTGTATCACAACATCTATCTGAGTGTAAGGGAAGTACCTTTCTGGATGTCGGCAAAAAAAAAGTAGTCCAACATTCACTGGGCGTAAAAACTCATTAGGTCCTCTTATAATTTGCATTTGTTGACACAATTCCAATAAAGACAATTCAATGCTTTGATCAAATAATTCACTATTAACCCTTTGTAAAAAAGTTTGAATTAAACCTTTATCTAAATCATCAATGCTGGCAAAATGATTAATCCGATCATCAAAAGGAACTTTAGCTGCCAAACCCAAAAGACGATCTAACAAAACCCGTTTGGCAACAACAGTACTACTCCCATTACGAACATAATAATGTCTTTGTGGACGTTTGCCTAAATGCTCTGGAGCAGAATAAGGACGGACGTCTCCCGCAAATGCCCAAACAATCAAAATCAATTTCCCATCATACTGTACAGGTTCTATGATGGGAGAATAAGCAGGTTGGATTTTGTGACAAAGTGCTTGAATCTTTTTTTGAATGGCATCAGCTTGTTCAACTTCTAGGCCCTTAATAGGTAATTTAGGTCGCCCATTCTCATCTTCAACACCAATTACTAAATAACCACCTCCCCAGTTATTAACATCATTGGCAAATGCACAAATAGTATGTAAAAAAGCTTCAGGATTAAAGCCTTCTTTAAATTCTACTCGCTCCCACTCTATGGTTGTTCCCCTTAAAAGATTGTCGATATTTATTGGAAGTGCCATTGGTTAATTTTCTATTCAATTAAATACAAATCTACTATTGTTTTATCCAAAAAAATCAAATAAAACGACTTTTCATCTCCCAAATTTCTCCTAAAGTTACTACTTCTTTTTACAAGAAACCATCTCTAACAAAGCTCAAGCCTTCTTTACAAATCTTCTATACCGAGTACTGTCCACAGTAGGTTTATATGCTTTTTTGAATATGCGCATATAAACCTACCGTGGATCCTGCCAGTACTCGTCAGCGAGGGTCTTCAAGGTCGGCCGATGATGCTCTTTTTGGGCTTTCTGATGGCTTAGTCATTCGCCTTACAAGACACTGGTTTACAGTATTTTATGCTTGATAATGGGCTTAAAATAGCTTATCTTTATGATATCAAACAAAGGGAGTCAAGCCCCTATTATTTCATCATTTTAAAGCCCTGTTTATGGCTGCGCCTACAAAAAAAACCAGTAGAGCGACCTTGGACAACTATGTCCAAAAAGTCCTCGATTTAATGGAATCCAAAGAAAAAGTCTTTTGGGTCAAACCTTGGAAAGATGGTCTATTGCCACAAAATCCAGTTACTCAAAATACCTATAGAGGCATCAATGCCTTATTGGGCGGACTATTTGAAACGCCCTTGTTTTTCACTTTCAACAATGTAAAATCTTTTGGTGGTAAAGTCAAGAAAGGTTCTAAAGCTTTGCCGATTGTCTGTTATAAAACTTCTGCTTTTGTGGAGAGAGGAAATAAAAAAGTTTCGGTCTTTTCTCCCAATGGTTCAAAATGGATGGACAAAAAAGGGCAGTCCTACCAATCAAAGGACATTCAAACCCGATTCTTTTTTAACTACAAATCGGTATTCAATTTTGAGGATATTGAAGGAGACGAAAAAGAACAGTTTTTACCCCAACTAGAAAAACCACAACCCAAAATTGAACAGGCAGAAAAATTGCTGTCTGATGCAGTCGAAAGACGTGCCATTGCGCCCATCAAAGTGGGTTACGGTGATAAAGCTTGTTACATTCCTTCGATTGATAAAATCAAGATGCCCAAAATGGAATTATTCAACCAACGGGAAGAATACTATTCAACAGTCTTTCATGAAGCCATCCACAGTACAGGGCACAAAAGTCGATTGGCTAGAGAAATGGGTGCAAAATGGGAAAGTGAAAAATATTCAAAAGAGGAATTGATTGCCGAAATGGGTGCGGCTCTTCTATGTCAACAGTTGAATATTTCCAACGAGTCCACCGAAAGAAACAGCCTGCATTATTTGGCTTCGTGGCTTAAAGTCTTGAAAAGCGAACCCCAATATTTAATTGAAGCCAGTAAAAAAGCCCACAAAGCGGTACAACTGATTTTAAACGAACAGCCCAATTTTTAAGGACTGTTTTCAAAACGATTTTTCAAAATAAAAAACAATTATCATGAAAATATACATCGGAACACTTGAAGATTTTCTCAAAGAGTTGAAGGGAGATAAGGTCTATTTATTTACAACCGATATTCTAAAAGAGGAAGCTCCCTTGGTTACTTCTTTGACCTATTTGACTGGTTTTAATAAAACAAAACAGGTAATTCAATTGAGCATTTTACATGGAAAATGTGGCACTTTTTCACAAGCCTTTGTAGAGGAACTATGTGATAAAACCAAGAATGAAACCGAAGATTTAAAAACGCATCTTTTGGAAAATGGCTATACCATCGTAAACGGTTTTATAGAAAATCAAGACCATCAGCCAGAAGCCATTATCTACAGGCGAGTAAGAGAAGCACAAACAATATAAAAAATAAAAAGGGAGCGTTTCAGAAGTTCCAGTTCAAAAAACGCCCCTCATTTTCTAATCTTTAAATCATTTTAAACAATGGACGAAATTAAGCATTTTAAACAAAATTTACGTGCGATTGAGGAAATAAAATACCTCGAAGGCGCACCGCTCATCTATCGAACCAATTGTTCTGTTGGGATGGTGATGGACCACAAAAACAAAGCAATGGGAGACACCTTCCTAATGACACCCATCGCTTGGCGGGTCTTCTCAGATGACCTTTACCAAAAAGGACACCGCAAATGGATAGAGTTTTTCTTTATCAATGAAAAGGGCAATCTGACCAACATCGCCATACACGGTATTTCAGCAGAGGAGTTTCTAAAAGAGACTTTAAGCGAAATCTACTACGAAGGCAAACAGATGTCGGAATTGGTTTTTCAACTCTATTTTGAAAAGAAAAAAGGCACAGATGGCGACCAAGAATGGAGTTACTTTATCTGTCGTTTTTCAATCGTTGATGAATTGGACGAAGAAACAATCAATCACATTGCTGATTTAACCACAGATTTTAAATTGTATCGCTCCGACAGCATCACCCAAGAAGCAATAGAGCATCAAGCGGACAATTATCATTTCTTGAGTTCAGAAAACGCCATTCCTCAAGCAGCTTCAAGCGATGTTATTGCAAAAGTTGATTCTTCAGAACCAATAACAGAAGAAAAGCCAAAGGCAGCCAAACCCAAGAAGAAAAGAGCCACGAAAAAAAATTAGTGTTCTGATGATTTTTCGTTTTTCTAAATCTAAAAGTTCAGCTACTCATTTTTGAGTAGTTGGACTTTTATCAAAAAAATTAAATTATGACCATCATTTCAAAACCCATTCCTAAAAACGGAAGTATTCTTCCAAAACAAAGCACTCCTACCCTACCCCACTTATTGGACTTTAAGGACTGGACAAAGCTTTGCCAAAAACTAAAAGCTAAAAAGGATTTTCCCGTTCCTAGAGCAGGACATTGGATTGATCCTACAATGGACATTGAAGCTTATCACCAGCACGAATACCTATCCTCTACCCTATTGCAAAAAGCACAAGGCAGCCCCAAAAATTTGGAACATTATCTTGAGAGCTTGGATTCTACTAAAGAAAAGGATTGTTTTAGAAAAGGTTCTTTGGTCCATTCTTTGATTGAGCAAGTATCTATTGGTACATCCATCAAAAAGGTTTTACAACAATACATTGCAGCACCAAAAATTTCACTTTCTTCTCATAAGGGAGTCGATGCAGGTATTCAGTTTTATGAAAAGTTTCAAGTCATTCCCAAAAGAGAAGCTCAGAAATTGGACGAGAAAAAACAGTATTTATTGGAAATGAAACAAGCTTCTTCTCATTGGATTATCAAACAAGAAGACCTTGATTTGTTAAAAGGGATTGCTGCGGAAATGGAAAGACTTCCCTCCAGAATGCGATTGATAAAAAGTTGTACACCCGAACTATCCATTTTTTCTGATAAAAGAAAAGTAAGGATTCGCCCAGATTTGTTGTTCTATGCAAAAAAAGAACAACTTCATTTACACATATCGGTAAAAACCACCCACAACATTGACCGCTTTTTCTATGAATGCAGTCGTGGCGATATGTTGTTTCAATCAGCAATGTACAGCTACGAACTAGAAGAAGCTTTTAATAAAAAGTTTGAGCATCTATATTTGGTTTATGAAACCCTTCCACCTTACAACAGCCGCTTGATTTATGTACCCTATTCCTTAATTCAATCTCGATTTGACGATTATCTTAAAACTTTGAGAAAATCAAAATCAGCTATTAAGAGAAATCGCTTCGGTGGTTATGAGTTAAACGGAGTTGGTCCTTTGGGTATTGAGGAAGTAAAAAAGAAAGAGTTTCAAAAATAGTTTGGTTTTTAGATGATGAAAAGGCTGCATCTTACAATGGTTAAGGTGTGGTCTTTCTTTGCCACCACTACCCCACCCTTTTAACTGTATTCCTACCGGAATCATCTTATACCCCACCCGTTCCTATTTCAGTCATCCTCTAACCCATCTTTTCAGAATGTCATTTTATAAAAAAACCTATTCTTACATTTTTAGGGTGGCAATTTTTTTCAGTAAAACGTGTCGGTCATTTCTTGGATTAAGAATCTAATTATAGGTTTCAACTTGAACATCTTCGTTTCTTGATCTTTTGACTTTTATTTTCCACTACCTCGAATTTTGTAAAAAGTGGTACTTCCCTCTGCTAAATTATTTTTCTTGATCTTCAGTGGATGTCGATATTTAAACCTTACCTAAAAATGAAATAATGATCCTTTGAAGTTTTGGGAATAATGTTATCTTCAGTAAAAACAGCCAAATTCTAAAAGCGGATCAAAGGGATAAAACCCCAAGCAATCTGTTTTTGAAACAAGCCATTCTGATTATAAAAAAAGTTCATCCTTAAATCGATTTACAAAGCCCAATAGAATATCCTCAAATTTTCATACGGTTTTGCCTATTTCTGTTTTAATCGGAAAGTAGATTTCAAAGGAAAAAAAACAATTCCAATACAAAGGTAAAATTCTAGCTGCTCCACACGTCAAATGAATTTTGTCCGTTGGCGACTACCAAAATTTTCTCTCCAATAAATAAGGTTTCCATTTCCACTATGTTTCAATAGACCCTCCTGATTTTTTGTAGAGAACAAGCATTGGTCTAAGTGTTTCATCGAATTTTTGACCAGTATTATAATTTTTATTTTTTCACATTTTTAAAATCTATTTACGATGTCAAAAAGAAATTTTCAAAACAGCATTACCATTCAAGGGTTCATCGGTCAGTCATTTGTCAATCAATACAACGATGAAAATTCAGTCACCAAATCAGAAATGGTTGTTCCAAGAACCGATAGCAAAGGTTATGCAAAGACACCGCTCAAAATCAATTTGGCAGCATTCAATGGAGTTGGAAACGCATTATCCAAAACCACTGCAGGAGACCATCTCATCATTTTTGGAAGTTTAAATTCTTCTACCTACACCCCAGAAGGTCAAGAAAAAGAAATCACCAGAATGGAGGTTGTTGTCTCAAAATTTGAGGTAGTGGAAACCAATCAAGCTCGCCAAGAGCGAAAAGAACCTGCTCCAGCTGAAGCAAAAAAAGTTGCTCCTAAACCCAAAGCAAAAAGAGCGACTCGTTCCAGCAAGAAAAAGGCAGCAACTGCTAAAAAGTAAGTACTGATTTTTGTTCCTATAAGTCTCAATTCTGGAAACGGGATTGGGGCTTTTTTATGTTCTTTTGGCAATTAAATATTCATTTACATCTTTATATCCCTTATAGAAGTTTTGCTTGACGATGTTTGTATTTTCGTACATTTTTTGAAGAGTTAAATATGCTTGTTGTCCTGCTTGATCGTTGTCTGTAAAAACATTTATTCTTTCAATTTCCACATCCTTTAAAGATGCCTCAACCCTACTAATCATAGAAGCTCCATTTAAAATAAGACTTGTTCCATTTAATGTTTCACTATTTTTTAGAACAAGAGCAGAAAGATAATCTAACATACCCTCAAATATGTAAATATTTCCAGATTTTGGTTTTGACCTAAATATAGTGAGGTCTTTTTTTCCACTAACAGTTTTAAATGGATTTCTGCCAGCTCCCCTTATTTCGTATGCATTGCTTTCATTTAGCCACCCAAATCCAAAGTAGTGTTTCTTATTTGTGCTATTACTATGCTGGTAGTAGATTAAAGAAAGATATTTCTGTGAAATTTCATTGGGAATTTTTCGCTCTTCTCTAAGATATTTGAGTAAGATGAAATGATTTAAAGGTTTTGGATCACCTAAAATTTGGATGCTGGGATTCCAGGTATTTTCATCTGAATTTTTCTTGTAAATCGCAGAAGTTAAAACACCTCCAACGATAAAACCAGCCTTATAAGCCTTTAAATACTTCAAGACCTCATCTATCGAATGAATTTGGTGTAATTTTTGTACTAAACTTATTATGTCTCCTCCCTGTTTCCCCCCAAGACCAAAATCAAACCATAGGTCTTCGCCTTGAGTTCCCATTTTTTCCCGAACTCTAAAGGAAGGAGTTTTTTCAATTCTAAAGGGTGAAAGGTAAAGATATTCGCCAGTTTCTTTTTTTACAGGATCAAATCCATAAGCTTGTAAATAAGATAGAATACTTACTTTTTTGGCTTCAGTTATGTCAAAATGATCCTTCATTCTTCAAAATTGGCAACATTTTTTCCTTTTTCTTCCTGTTGTAAAAGTTTTCAACATATCCACAGGGCTACTGAATACTGATATATAAAACTGAATACAGAATACTGGGGGCGTTTGTAAAACGCTAAAAACCAAGTGCTTAAGTATGTTTTGTGTATTGAAAGCACGGTGAAACGTGTACCGAAAGCACGGTGAAACGTGTATCGAAAGCACGGTGGCGTGTACCGAAAGCACGGTGAAACGTGTATCGAAAGCACGGTGGGCGGTTTTTTGTTTCCACAGATTTTTGTGTATAACTGCCTTAAATCTCTTACATTTTTGGCTTGTGTATCGAAAGCACGGTGAAACGTGTACCGAAAGCACGGTGAAAACCAGCAATCCACGGTGTTTTAAGAAATTGTGTATCGAAAGCACGGTGAAATAATGGTTGCTCGTCTATGTTTTCAAAACTGTGTACCGAAAGCACGGTCATCTATTACTTCTTTTTATTACTGTTTTTAGCATACCAATAACATCTGTTTTTTAAAGTGATATTATAAATCTTTGGTGAGAATGCCCCAATTTCCTCTAATTGTTCTTTTACTTCTTTTTGATAAAATTTATATTGTTTTGGGAAAGCTTTTTCAAAGTCTTCTAGTGAAATTGAAATGGCAGTTCCATACTCTGTCTTATCTTGAGCGATAGAGGATATGATTTCAAGCTCTTCCTCTTTTGATTCAGGTAATATTTCACCTGAAAGATGGAAATCCTTATAATACCAGCCCTCCTTAAAAACAATCAAAAGCAATGCACAAAGTTTTTGTTTGGGAATCTTAAGCTGACTGCCAATTTCATTGTTTATCCAATTGGTGAATCTTAGAATGGTATATTTGATATAATCAGGACTTCTAAATCCAAAGTATCCTCTAAATCTATTGATCAAAGTAGCTCCTTGATTTTCTGTTACGTTATAAGAGCGTAAAGCCTGAAATGCCTCATGTTCTTCCTTCGTCCAAAACTCCTTTTGTTCTGAAAAAGAAAACAATCGAGGTGTATTCGAATAAATCAAAGAATACCCCGAAGGCTTAGATTCTTTCTTTCTTACAACACTGTAACTCCCCTCCCCTAGTGAATTAACAATCTTGGCTTCTTTCTTTATTCTTCTAGCAAGATCTCTTGAATTTTCAAGACTTTTACCTGTCATTCCTAATTGGACCTCACAAAAACGTCTTAATTCACTGTCAAAGGTTCTCTCTTTATGGCTATTGGCTATACGATATAAACGTTTCGGTATAGGACGTTTAAGCCATAAATATTGATAATAATCATAAAAAGTAACTTCATTCATAAATAAGTCTATAAATGAATTTGAAAATTCCACAGATTCTAAATACTTGGGAGCTTTTCGAAATTTTTCCATTTCTCCATCTGCATTCTTTTTCTGATAAGTCTTATCTGAAACTTCATCTATATACGAAATCTTTTGAATGATGGTCGATTTAACCAGTCTTTTGTATTTACCATCAGAAGTAACATACTGTAATTCTATTTTGGTATCCATCAAGGCATCCAAATGATCTGAAATCATTTTGAAGTCTTTCGCACTTGGTTTCCTACTTGTATCAAAACTTAGATAATTATAGATGTTCATATGACTAGTATCCAATACATAATCATTTCCACCAACTTCTCTTTGTTTAAGTAATAAAAAACACAAAGCCACTAAAACCTCCTCGGTTTTATAGTTGGGCCTCTTTAATCCATACTGAAATCGACAAGAACATTTGCGTTTTATTCCTTTGGTATCTATGGCATCCCATTCAAAGTGGCGTTCTTTAGGAACATCTTTGGTACTTCTTGCAATGGGTGCAATGGCAAAGGATGATAAGTTCTCACTATCAAAGCCTTTGACCAAGTTGTAGGACATTGACTTTTTTTTGGATTCTTTATTACTCATTGATTTATCCTTTTATAAAAATAACGGATTAAGAAACTAAAATGTTCTATTAATCTTACTGTATTTACAGTATATATAGTAACTAATGTATAAGTACATTGTTGAGAATAAGGAGGTGTTTTCAATTCTAAAAAGATATTAATATTTCAAGAAAAAACACATACAATATTCAACGCTTTTAAAGCTACTTACTATCAAACCTAATCTCTTGTACTAAATAAGACAAAAAACCTGTAAAAAGCAGCTTAAAATTTGTTCTAGGCTAATAATTGCTGTTGATTACGATGCTAATTTGTTCTTTACGACAATTTTGAATGTTGTATTTAATGTATATACTATATCTACATTATTTACTATACATTTTGAAATTATGAGTGTTTTAATGAACAAAACGTTTATCATTTTAATTACAATGATTAACTACAATAACTACAGTATATACTTTAACTATTATGTTTATATGATTAGCTATAAATATAGCTTATACTGTATATATAATGAATACAGTATCTAATGTATTTATATTAAATAGCTTGTATATAATGAATATGATGTTTAGTATATGTATATTGTTTACAGTATAAGCTTTATATTTAATATAGTATGTGTTTTATCTAATGTATATACATTAGATACATTGTAAGCTGTAACTATAGTAAATCCTTTATTTGTTATTAGTACATTGTTTACAGTATATATTATACTAATTGTAAGTATGTGATATAAAGTATGTATTGTTTTTTATGTAAATAACTTATATAATATAGATACTGTATTTACATTAAACAATGTATTTATCCTTTATCTTGCTCAATTAGATGGGTAATATATTCTTTAATGTTCATATCTTTCATCACAGCTTGTCTTCGAGCCAGTCGGTGTGTATCAGTAGACACATAAATAAGCTTGTTTTTGGACTTTGGACCTGGCTTTTGTTTTTTCACAGCAGGTTTACTGGTTTTTTTAATAGCTTTTGGTTCAACTGCCTTTTTTACAACTGGTTTTTTTGGCGGTTTTTCACTTTCCGACTTATTTAGGATAGATTTTCCAACTTCTTTTAATTCTTCCTTAGTTGTATTGGTAAAAGCGCTGGTAGCATTTTGTCTTTTTTTTGCCATTATATTAAAGTTTTAGGGATTTTATAAATTCATTAAAAAAGGGCTCAAATCTCCTTCGCCCTTCAGCTGTAGCTAGTATGCTTTCGTATGTATAGGGTTTGGCTAAAGCCTTTACATCACTTAGTGAGTTATCAAACACTGGTACATTGAGGCTTTTCATATAATTAATGGCATCAATGTTTTCTTTTCGTCTGTTGCGCTTGTTGAGGAAACTGAAATAAGCGAATTGATGATTTTTACTTTTTTTGTATTCGTCAATGCCTTTTACCATTTCAATAAATCGTTTAATGCTAAGCGCTTCAAGCTCTCCAGCAACAATAGGTAATATAACATAGTGACAAAAAGTCAACACCGTAACCACTTCACCATCACTAGCGTCCGTTATTCTAGGAATATCGATAAAAATAATGTCGTATTTATCTTCATTGTGTTTGACTTCATCATAAATGTACTTAGGAGATACTCTTTCAATAGGGTAGGGTTCCTTTTCTCCTTCCTCGTATACATTGTTTTTCTCATGTTCACGATAATCAAAAGCACTTCTTTGAAAATCACAATCTAAATAGAGAACCTTATATCCCTTCTCAATAGCTAAAGCAGAAGCTAAAAAGAGACTAATGGTTGTTTTTCCTACACCTCCTTTCATATTTGCAATAGAGATAATAGTAGCGGTTTTTGCCATAAATTTTGTTTTTTACAAAGATACTATTTATATAGTATATACTGTATCTAAATAGTATATGTTTTATACAATAAATACAGTAAGTATGTTATTTTGATAAATTCATTGAATTGCTTTTGTAAAACTGATAAAATAGATTAAATTTGTTTTATCCAACATTGAGTAGAAAAACTACAGAAGTACATTTGAGATAATTATTTACTCCACAAATCAAATTTATCTCAGAAGCTTCGTTTCAAATCCAATTGTTAACAACACAGTTGATAAATGGTATGGCTTTTTATCATTCGATAATAATAGTTGTGCTTCTATCAATTGCGCTCTAATTACAAATTCTAAAAGTCTATTGTATTAAATAAGAGACAAACACCTCTTGTGCTTTAGACTTAATTTACTCACCTAAAAATTAATTATTTCTTATGGGACGAAATCACAAACAGGTCAAAAAGTCAAGACTCATTAAAATTCGACTAACTGCTATTGATGCTGCCATTGTTAAACGAAAAGCTGAAGCTACAGGATTAAGTATATCTGAGTATGTCCGTAGAACTGTTTTTGGCAGAGTAATAAAGTTGAAGGATCCTGAAATCCCAAATACCCTAAAACATTATCAGATTTTAGCAGAAACAAAAATCCATCTTCTAAGACTGAACAAATTATTAGATCAGAAGCAAAACAAGGAGATGTTACTGATGATGGACAGTGAGAAAATATTAAATAAAATTGAAAACCAACTAAATTCAATCAAATGATCGGAAAAGCACAATCAATCGCTCATACAGCTGTTGCCTTAGAATATGCAAGGTCCAAGTTTAATGCCAAGGAAATTCATCGCAATGGGGTAGGGGAGGAGTTAGGCGCAGACATCGCAAAAGAATTTGAAATGGTCCAACAGCTAAACCCAAATTGTAAAAACAATACGCTTGCCATAATATTATCTCCAACTATAAAAGATGGTCAAGAAATGAATGAGGTAGATTTTAGAGAAGTGAATGATGAATTTCTTAATCGAATGGATTTGAATTCTCGTCAGTCTGTCTCTTATTTACATAATGATGCAGCACATCGTCACTTACACATTTATGTAAATCGAGTAGATGTCTATGGTCAGTCTTATAGTGATTCTTATCTAGGCGCTAGAACTGGGAAAATAGCCAGAGAAATAGCAGAAGAAAGAGGAATGACTATTGGCAATGCTGCTAAAAAGGAATTAGAGGAAGGTCAGATGAAAGAAATGGGTAAAGATATTCAATTGGTACTTAAGAGCAAACCAAGTTCGAAAGAACAGTTGTCAGAAAGACTGTGGGACCAGGGAATAAAACTGCACGAGCATAAAGATAAGAACGGCGTTTTAAGAGGACACCGGTTTGAAAGGGTAGGGGAGAGTGGTGCCATTTTTAAAGCCTCAAAAGTTGCTCCTGATTTGACACCTAACAAAATGATGTTTACACTGTCTCGTATTGCTAGAGGAGCACAAATAGAAAATGAAAACAGTTATCAAAATCAATATTCAATATGAAACAAGATGAAGCATTGGCAGCCATTTTTGAAGAGCTGCAAAATACCAATACCCAGTTTGGCAAATTAACCGATCAATTAGAAGCTAAGGAGAAAAACATCATAGATAAAATTTCTGAAAGCCAAACTGTTCTTGAAGAGGTCAATGGAAACATTGGTCAAAATCAAAATAGTAATTCTCCCAATGCTCAAACTGCTGAGATAAATATAGATAAGATAAAGTTGGTCGGAAATGAAATCTGTCAACAAATGGAAAGGCAAATTTGGTCTTTTAAAAACGAGAAGGTAGGGCTGTTTATTTCTAAAAAACTTTCTCTTCTTCTAATAGGAATGGTTCTTTGTTCCTTTCTTTTTACAGCTGCTTCTTTGTTTATGTGGCAAAAGAAAGCCTATGAAGTAGAAGTTTGGAAGAACACTGCCGAAACCCATTTTGAGCAATATCAATCGCTGAAAAAGAAAGAAGAGAGGTGATGTTTTTTGATGAAAATTGCCTTAAAAAGTAGTCAAAAAACAACAATCAATAAATTGGGAATAATTCTCTATTACAAGTAGTGTAGCTGTGGCCACAAAAATGGATGAATCGCAGGTTTAATATCTCTTCCATCAAATTGAGAAAGACCCTAGATATTTCTTTGAGTTTTAAAACTCTAACATACCGAAAATTTTTATCCAAAATCAACCGAGAGACTGTAAAGATGCCTATTTTGAAAGGGTGATGCTTTCAAAAGAAATTGTCTCAACACTATTGAGACAATTTAAGAACCAAGAAGATCTTGCCCAAACATTCAAAGACATCTACTTGTTTGAATTCTTAGATTTACCAGAAGATTCCAGCGAATCTGACTTAAAGAAAAATGACTGAATTGATGACATTGAAAGAGGGTGGGGTAGAGGTGTGAAAATCAATTATTTTATTAAAAGGGTGTACAATGTTTCAAGCTTGAATGTTATTTAAAGAATCTCCAAGAATTTGAAATTCTGCAACAAGCTGTCGCAGTTTTCAAAAAATCTCAAAAAAATTATAATAATTCGTAGATTATCAGAGGACCCAATGATAAATTTTGTCATTATCTTTTTAAATAATCATTACAAAAAATTGATGGAATCATTACGAAATGGACAGTGAATGTAATTGCAACAGCAGTATGATTTTTTTACCTTAACTAAATTGTCCAAGAACTTGTTGGACAATCGAAGTCAGTCTCAAAAGCAATTTACTGTCCAAAAAAATATGCCAAAAAATTATTCTATTTTTACCGATCTTTTGATACCATTTTATAAAGAAGACTATTTATATCAATGAAGAAAAAACTTACCCTTGCCTGGCTCGAACAATTTCTATTGGATGCTTGTGACATCATTCGGGGCAATATGGATGCCTCCGAGTTTAAGGAATACATCTTTGGGATGCTGTTTCTTAAAAGGCTAAACGATAAATTTGATGAGCAGCGTAGAAACAGACTAAAGCAGTTGGAGGCGAAAGGCATAACTGGAGAGAAGCTTCTAAAAGCATTGGATAAGCAGAGTAGTTACGATTATTTTGTTCCTGAAAGAGCAAGGTGGGAGAGCATTCGTCATATAAAAGAGAATATTGGCGAACAGCTTAATAAAGCGTTGGCGGCTCTAGAGAATGAAAATCCTAGTAAACTAGAAGGGGTGCTCAAGAACATCAATTTTAACCGAACAATTGGGAAGAGTAAGAAGGGAATTAATGATGGGACATTGGAGTTGTTTATCCAACATTTTGATAAAGTGGTCTTGGAAGATGGACGGTTTGAATTTCCTGACCTTTTGGGTGCTGCTTATGAATACCTGATAAAATATTTTGCGGATTCGGCTGGTAAAAAAGGGGGGGAGTTTTATACGCCCAATGAAGTGGTTCGCCTTTTGGTGGGTCTGTTGGAACCCACAGAAAATGCAGAGGTCTATGACCCAACTGTTGGTTCTGGTGGTATGCTGATAGAAACCAAAAATTATGTAGAAGCTCGATATGGTGACGCTCGTGGTTTGAGTTTTTACGGACAGGAACTCAATGGAACAACTTGGACGCTCTGTAAAATGAATATGTTGTTCCACGAGATTTTTGATGCCCAAATTGAACAGGGCGATACGTTGAGTGGTCCGCAACATATAGAGGATGGATCCTTAAAGCTGTTTGATATAGTGATTGCCAATCCGCCTTTTTCCCAAAACTATGGAGATATTAAGGAATACAAAGGACGCTTCCGCTTTTTTATGCCCAAGAAAAAGAAGGCAGATTTTATGTTTGTTCAACATATGATGAGTGTCTTGAAAGACGATGGACGGATGGCGGTGGTGATGCCGCATGGGGTTTTGTTTAGAGGGAGTGAGGAAAAAACAATGCGGAAGTATTTGGCTGAAAATGGTTTGTTAGAAGGAGTGATAGGAATGCCGCCTGGTCTGTTTTATGGAACGGGAATTCCTGCCTCTGTTTTGGTGATAAATAAAAAGAATAGGGAAGAACGAAAGGGCGTATTTTTTATCAATGCTGATCGAGAGTTTAAGGATGGTAAAAATCAAAACAAATTGAGGGCAGAGGACATTGCTAAGATTCGCTATGTTTTTCTCAATAAAATTGAACTGCCTAAATATGCTCGTTTGGTAAAACTACCCGAACTACAAGCAGAAGACTTTAATTTCAACATTCGCCGTTATGTGGACAATGCTCCTCCACCAGAACCACAAGATGTAAAAGCTCATTTGTATGGCGGTATTCCTCAGACAGAAGTAAAAGCATTGGCGAATTACTGGGAGAATTACAAAGGCTTGGAAAAAAGCTTGTTTAAAAAACATTCCAAAGGCTACCAACAATTTCATTCAAAAATAACGAGCAAAGAGCAGATAAAAGAGTGCTTGGTGGAAAGCAAAGAAATTGCCAGTAAACACCAAGAGTATGAACAGTTGCTTGCACAATGGTGGTCAGAGAATTTACATCATTTTGAGGCACTGCCCGAAAAGCAAAACATTTTTAAACTCTTTAAAATTTTCTCTCAGAGTATGAGTGAAGAATTTAGTGCTTTGGGTATTTTAGATAATTTTAAAGCTAGAGGTGCTTTCGCCTCTTATTGGGATGCGCTGGAAAATGACTTAAAATCGGTGAGTGCCAGCGGATGGAATGCCGAGCTGATTCCTGCGGACGATATTTTGCAATCTCAATTCCCTGAAGTCTTGGAGGAATTGGCACAAAACGAAGCGAAACGGGATGAATTGGAAGCTTTATTCAAAGAGGTAGAGGAGCTAGAAGAAGAGGCGTTTAATGAGGAAGATTATGCGGTGATGCCTAAACGTTTGATTAAGGCATACAAAACACAAGTCAAAGAGGCAAAAAGTAGAAGAACGGCGCATAAAAAGGAAAGAACAGCATTGGCGAAACGTTTTAAAGCCAATGCCATAGACTATGATATAAAGAGCAAAGAACCCATTGAGACAGAGGTAAAATTGCTACAGGATTTATATATGGCTTGGAAGGAACAAGGGGAATTATACGATGCAGCCGATAGCCAAGTCCAAGACATAGAAATTACGCTTTCCAAACATACCGAAAAAGAAAAGGAACTCAAAGAAGCCCGTAAGCTGATTAAAGAAATACGAGAAAAACGGGACGAATTGGTAGAGAAGGCACGAGAGAAAATAACACCCGAAGAAGCCAAAGAATTGATTTTGACTCGATGGCAGCAAACTTTGAATGAAACAGTGATGGCATACATTCAAGAATACCAAAGAGGATTGCGAATGAAGTTGGAACAGTTGTGGGATAAATACACCATTACACTCAATGACATTTTAAAGGAACGTGAACAGGAACAAACCGTATTGGATAACTTTTTAAGTGAATTGGGCTATGAGTAATTGGACTGAAAAGAAACTAAAACAAGTGATTCACTTGATAGTAAGTAATGTAGATAAGAAAATATATCCTAAGAAAAAATTAGTAAGACTCTGCAATTATATGGATGTTTATAACAATCTATACATTACATCCAAAATAGATTTTTCGATTGGTTCTGCTGATTTAAATGAAAGAAAAAAATTTGGTTTAAAAAAGGGTGATGTCATAATTACTAAAGATTCAGAAACACCAGAAGATATTGGAGTCGCAACTGTTGTACTTGAA
>JAHDGP010000019.1:0-7620 GCA_020627525.1 Bacteroidota bacterium | reverse complement strand
GTGGTTATCATTTGGCAATTTTAGAGCCTAATGAGCAAGTGGATGGTGAGTTTTTGATGCACTTACTTCATCTTCAAGAAATACAGAGACAATTTTATAGAGTCGCAAGTGGAAGTACTAGATATGGACTAACTAAGGGCGCAATTGAAAATCTTTCACTAAGATTTCCTGATAAAGCAACTCAATCCAAAATCGCCAAAATCCTCACCACCATAGATCAGGTGATTGAAAAGACCGAAGCAGCCATTGCCAAATATGAAGCCATCAAAGAGGGAATGATGCAAGATTTGTTTAGTCGGGGAATAGGGGAGGATGGTCAGCTTAGACCTAGGTATGAAGAAGCTCCTCATTTGTATAAAGAGACAGAACTTGGGTGGATTCCGAAGGAGTGGGAAGTGAAACGGTTGGGAGGATTGTGTGAAACCAATCCTAGTTATGGAATAAATGCACCTGCTACTGGTTTGAGTTCAAAGTATCCTCATTATCTTAGAATTACTGATATTGATAAATATGGGAAGTACGCTAAGGAAAATCGGAAATGTGTTAACCATCCACAATCAAGTATGTATCTTTTAAAAGAAGGTGACATAGTTTTTGCAAGAACTGGAGCAACAGTTGGAAAAACATATTTGTATAATCCTAACGATGGTGTTTTAGTATATGCAGGATTTTTAATCAAGATATCACCTTCGCCTTCTCTCCTTTTAAGTAAATATCTAAAGTTTTTTACAGAGACCTCAATCTATACAAATTGGGTAATAACAATGTCTCAAAGAAGTGGGCAGCCTGGAATAAATGGTAATGAATATGCAAGTTTAGTATTACCCTACGCATCTCTTGAGGAACAAAATAAAATAGTAAACAGATTAATCTCTGTTAGTAAAAAGATAGATACTGAATTAAAAGCCCTTACCAAACAAACCCAACTCAAACAAGGCTTAATGCAAGACTTATTGACAGGAAAAGTGGCAGTTAAGGTATAAAAGAAAAGGTTCTAAGAAAATGAATTCTCAGAACCTTTTAAATCTTTGTCTTTTTACGTTTCTCTTGCAAGAAAGAGGCTTTACTAAGCATAACAATACAAAGATAGTGTTTTACTTAGAGTACTATTTTGTATTTAACCTTGTTTTTTTGATAAAAATCTCAGTTATTCGTGAAAAAATCACGTATAATACTAAAATGTCATATTTAAGACAATAAAAAATTGCATATTTGCATAATTTGTGTGAATAATTCACGTAAAACCAATTATGCTAATTAGATTTGTCCTAGAAAACGTCTTTTCTTTTGGGGAAAGGAAAGAGTTTAATATGTTGCCCTATAAACGGTCAAAGACCCTCAAACACCATTGTTACGATTATGATTCGGTAAAGCTGTTAAAGATGGCAGCCATTTATGGAGCCAATGGAGCAGGGAAGTCCAATATGGTGAAAGCTATTTCATTTTTTAAAGACTTGGTGGTAAAACAGTCAATTCCTAAAGAACTTAAAGAGAGTCAATTTAAATTTAATGCCAAAGAAGACTTAAATAGTCAATTATTGGCTATTGAGTTTGTTCAAGACAGTATACCATTTTACTATGGAATAGAATTGGATAATGGCATTGTTGCCACAGAAGAGTTGTATCAATCAGGTTTGGGTAAAACAGATAAACTACTTTTTGAAAGAAAAACCGATGTAGAAGGAAATAGTCATATTACATTTATGGAAACCTTTGAGGCAGATGAAAAAAGCCAGTTATTAAAAGATATTTTATTAGAGGAATTTGTAAAGCCTAATGAGTCAATTTTAAAAATGCTTTCCAATAGAGAGAATCCGTTTTTACAACCGATTAAGAAAGCATTTAAATGGTTTGTAGAAAGCCTTGTTATTGTTACTCCAGTTTCAAGACCTACCCAATTGGCTCATTTAATAGATATACATTCAGACTTCCAAGAATATGCCAAGCAATTGATTTGTTCACTCAATATTGGGATTACCGATTTGACATCTGAAAAAATTGAGTTAAAAGAATTTATGGGAGAAAATGAAGATCAAAAGCTTAACCAACTTAAAGAGATAATTGATAATCGTTCTGATAAAACGATGAGTGTATATACAGAAAAAGGACATGAAATTGTTATTACAAAAGAAGAAGAAAAATATTGGGTAAAGAGTTTGAAAATTGAACATACAGGAAAAAGACAAAGAGCAATACAGTTCGATTTAGATGATGAATCAGATGGAACTATTCGATTACTAGATTTTATCCCTGCTTTTAAACAACTCATTTCTGAATCACATGTATATATAATAGATGAAATGGAGCGCAGCATTCACCCATTGCTGATAAAAGAGTTGGTAAAGAAATTTTCAGAAGACACTGAAACCAAAGGACAATTGGTTTTTACCACCCACGAATCCAATTTATTAGACCAAGACATTTTTAGGCAAGATGAAATTTGGTTTGCAGAAAAAGACCAAAACGGTTCAACCGATTTATATTCAATGAGCAAATTCAAAGAACATAAAACGATTGATATTCAAAAAGGCTATCTCAAAGGTCGTTATGGAGCGATTCCATTTTTAGGTAATTTGAAGGATCTAAATTGGCAGACTCATGTTGCTCACTAATCGAAAATTTGAGCGAGAAGAACCAAGTCTTACCGCCAAGAGTCTGTATATCTTTTGCGAAGGTGCAAAGAGAGAAAAGAAGTATTTCCAGTATTTTGTAAAAATGGACTCAAGAGTAAATATAGAAGTTTATGACCTTAACGACCAAGAAGACAATTCACCATTGGGCTTATTGAACATAGCCCAAAACAGCACTATATCAACCAAAGAAAACCCTAGCCCTCAATACGACTTCCAAGAAGGAGACGAAGTATGGATTGTATTGGATAGAGACAAAGATAAACTGGATTCAAGAGCACCACAATTGGCAGCAATTAGGACATTCTGCCAAGACAAACCAGCTTGGAATATGGTTCAAAGTAACCCTTGTTTTGAAGTCTGGTTGTATTACCATGTATTTGATACCAAACCCAGTTTTGAAGATGATGATACCTGTGTAGCTTGGAAACGATGGTTAAATCAAAATTTGTCAGGAGGTTTTCATTCAAGTAGGCATCCAATTTTTATTGAAAAAGCAATGCAGCATTCAAAAGCCAATTACTCAGCCACCAATAATGAACCAGACAAAGGCAGTACAGAAGTACATTTATTGGCAGCAAATATGTTGAGCATTTTAAAAGAAAAAATAGATAAAGTCTTGGCAGAAGTCCAAACATAGCAAGCAAAACATTTAACCAACCACTACTTACTTATGGCAGAATATTTAAACGTAGAAAAACCCTTTCTCGATAAACTGCGTTCCCTCCAATGGAAAGTCATCGACCAAGGACAGGGCATACCAGGCGACCCAAAGAAAAGCCTACGCCATCATTTTAGACAAGTCGTTTTACCCGATGTCTTTAAAAATTATGTTCGTAAAATCAATTTGACCGAAGACGGCAAAGAGTGGCTCACCGACCAACAGTTGGACGAACTTTTAACCGACTTAACCGATAGCGGCAATCTCAAACTACACGAAGCCAATAAACGCATACACGAGCTATTAATCGGTAAAGGGAGTGTATCAGAAAACGAACTAACAGGCGAAAAATCGCCCTCCGTTCGATTTATAGATTTTACCGAGTGGAAAAACAATGATTTTGTCGCCATCAATCAGTTTAGAATCGATACCCCAAACACCTCCAAAAAAATGATCATTCCAGACATTGTTTTGTTTGTGAATGGTTTACCATTGGTAGTGGTCGAAGCCAAAGACACCGATATCAGCGAACCCTTATCAGAAGCCGAAAATCAGATAAGACGATACAGCAACCGAAGAGACGATGAGTTTGGTATAAAAGAAGGAGAAGAAAGATTGTTTCATTATAATTTGTTCAGCATCATCACCCACGGCAAAGAAGCCCGATTTGGGAGCATCACCGCAGATTTTGACTATTACTATAATTGGAAAGACATCTTTCCAGAGGAGTATAAAACCATTGTAATTGATGAAGAAAATATAGTCAGTCAAGAAGTGGTCATACGTGGAATGCTCAACAAAGAGATTCTTGTAGATGTGCTGAAACACTTTACACTTTTTATGACCTTAGACAGCGGCAACGAAATCAAAATCGTTCCACGGTATCAACAGTATAGAGCCGTTGGTAAAATTCTAAAAAGGCTTAGAGATGGAAAAAACGCCAACGAACGTTCAGGCGTGGTTTGGCATACCCAAGGCTCAGGAAAATCCCTAACAATGGCATTTGCCATCCGCAAACTCCGTTCACAGTCCGACCTAAAAGACCACAAAATAATTCTAGTCGTTGACCGCACCAACTTAGAAGACCAGCTCACCGAAACGGCAGGCTTAGTAGGAAAGGTCAACATCATCCACAAACGAAAAGACCTTCAACAATTAGCGAGCAAAGCCTCCGACCTCAATATGGTGATGATTCATAAGTTCCTCCAAGAACAGATAATGCAATCCAAAGCCCTACAAAAAGCTTTTCAGCAATCAGGGCAAGTACCCGAATTTACCCCTTTTGAAGTTGTCAATGCTTCTGACAGAATCTTGATAATGATAGACGAAGCTCATCGAACGCAAGGCGGAGATATGGGCGATAATTTATTCAATGCTTTTCCCAATGCCACCAAAATTGCTTTTACAGGAACACCCTTATTAACCAACCGCCACAAAAAGAAAACCCACGAACGATTTGGGTCATTTATAGACGAATACAAAATCAAAGAAGCCGTTGATGATAGAGCCACCTTACCCATCATTTATTTGGGTAGAACCAGCAAAGATAAAATGACCGATCCCGATGCTTTTCAGAAAGCATTTGAGGATATATTTAGCAAACAAACAGCCGAAGAAAGAGAAGAAATCAAAAAGCGGTATGGTACAATGCAAGCCTATTTGGACAACAAAGACCGGCTAGAAAAAATCGCCAATGACTTAGTGGACCATTATATTTTAGAAATCCTACCCAATGGTTTTAAAGCGATGGTCGTCAGCAACAGCATATTGGCCGCTTGTCGCTATAAATATTTTATAGAAAGAGCCATCCAAAGACACATCAAAGAAGAAGAGCAGAAATTATCATCGGCACAAGACCCAGGAAAACTAAAGCAACTCCGTTTTTTAAAAGTAGCCGGAATTGTCAGCAGCCAAGACAATAACGAAAGTGCCTTTATCACCAAAGTCAGAACAGAAGCTAAAGAAAAGAATGCAGTAGATAATTTTAAGAAATCCTTTGACTACAACAAACCAGAAACAGGCATTGCTTTTATCTGTGTATGCGACCGCCTACTCACAGGATTTGATGCCCCCATTGCCCAAGTGATGTACTTAGATAAAAATCTTAGAGAACATGACCTTTTACAAAGTATTGCCAGGGTAAACAGAACCAAAGGCGAAAGTAAAAAGCACGGTTTGATTGTCGATTATTATGGTGTTTCTAATCATCTTAAAGAAGCCTTAGCCATTTATGATGGAGACGAGAAAGTATATGAAGAGCTGACTCAAAACCTAAGAGACATCAATAAAGAATTTCCTGTATTGGAAAGTCGTTATCAGCGATTGATCAACCTGTTTAAAGACTACGGAATAGGCGAAATAGAAATGTTTGTTACCCAATATATGGGCGATAAGTTCAAAGAAAACGAACTGGTAGAAAAGGTCATAGTTTTAGGTGAAGAAATAAAGTTTAGAGCACAGTTTGACACCTATCTAAAAACCTTTTTCGACAGTTTGGATTTGTTGATGAACCTACCCAAAGCACAAAAATATTGGATACCCTCCAAGCGATTTGGGTACTTACTCATTCGCATCAAAAATCATTATAGAGACCCATCAATGGATTTAAAATGGGCAGCTCCCAAAGTCCGTAAACTCATAGATGAATACCTTCGGTCAGATGGTATCAAAGAACAAGTCGAAGCCATCGCTCTACTCTCAGATGATTTCCCGAAATACATCAACAGTCGAAAGCTAAGTGCCAGAGCCAAAGCCTCCGAAATGGAACACGCCATCAGAAGGCACATTAAAATCAATACAGAAAACGATCCAGCCCTTTACACCAAATTCAAAGAGCGACTGCATTTGATACTAGAACGCTTCAAAGACAATTGGGAACGTTGCGTGGAAGAACTAAATGGGCTGACCCGAACCATAGCCGATAGTGAACAAAAAGGAGAGAGCAGTGATGGATTGCCCTCCTATATTTCGCCTTTTTATGGAATCATTCAGCTTCATGTTTATGACAATCAAGCCATTCCAGATGACAGAATAGAGCCCATAAAAGAAATCATTGTTCAAGTTGTTGAAGAACTCCAAAAGCGAATCGACATCATTAATTTTTGGGGCAAAAATCACGAAGTGAAAATTCTAAGTGGAGACATAGACGACCTATTGGATTTTTGTGGCATTCCAGAAATAGAAGCCAAACACGAGAAAATCACTACCGAGTTATTGGCATTAGCAAAAAAGAGGCACAATGATTTAATCAGTAATAGATGAAAGCATTAAGAGATACCCATTATAACATCAAACGCAGTAAGCGAAAGACCATCAGTATATATATTGAACGGGATGGGTCTGTCTCTATTTTAGCCCCTCAAAAACTTAGTGAAGAAGAACTAGAAACCGCCATTCAGACCAAAGAATATTTAATTTACAAACACCTAGCAGCTTGGGAAGATGCCAATCGTTCCAAGGTAGAAAGAGAATTTGTAAGTGGTCAATCCTTCTTATACTTAGGACGCAACTACCGCCTAGATTTTGTAGAAGAACAAGACATTCCTTTGAAACTACAAAACGGCTTTTTCAAACTCCGTCATAGAGACAAAGCAAAAGCTGCCGAACACTTTATTCATTTCTATAAAACAAGAGGCTTGCCCCATATCCAACGCAAAGTAGAACAGTATCAATCAAAAATGGGCGTAGAACCCAAAAACCTCCGCATCTTAGAATTGAAACACCGCTGGGCATCCTGTTCCAAACAAGGCAACCTCAACTTCCATTGGAAATGTTTGATGGCTCCTAGTGCAGTCCTCAGTTACATAGTCGCCCACGAGCTGACTCACCTCAAGCACCATGACCACTCACCCGCCTTTTGGAACGAACTAGATAAAGTGATGCCCGATTATGACAAACATATGCGCTGGTTAAGAGAGAATGGGGCAGGGATGGAGTTGTGAGAGGGGGATAATAAAAGGTAGATGAGAGATTTTTTAATCTCCCATCTATAAAGAGATGTTACTTCCGCTTTTTGGTTCTACCAACTTTAATTGTTTCAATTACAGTTGTAGAAGGTCGCCTTTTGGCTTCCTTAATCGGAATAAACTTTCCAGTTTTAGCATCTCTGCCCTTTTTAACGGTCTTAGCCATAATAATGGGGATTTATATATGAAAAAATAAATATTTGATTAATCAGTTAATCGATTAACCTTTCATATACCAATACCAAACACCGTTTCATTTTTTTGAAAAATGGCATTATGAAACGCTCATTGGTATAGTATTATATAAACAGTTTATAATGAAATCAGCAGAATATCTATTATTAGAAATATCTTGCAGAGATAC
>JAHDGP010000388.1 GCA_020627525.1 Bacteroidota bacterium | reverse complement strand
AATTACAACCTGAAAGGTCAGGTAGCAATAGTTTATATTTCTTTTGCAGCTCGGGTTTTATTTTATCAATTGTTTTATACCAAAAGTGTGGCGATTTTTTTGCTATATGTCGTTTTAATAAAATTTCTTTTTGGGATTTTAAATAAGATTCTAAATAAGGGTAATTACTCAAATCGCATAATTCGCCATTCTGAAATGGATTTATTACAAATGAATTATCCCAATTAATATTTTCGCCTTTTAGGCAGATAGATTTGATTATTGGAATTACTCTATCTCTTTCTATTTCGTTTAATTCAGTCTCCTTTTTTATGTAAACTTTGTCAGCACCTGTCGCTACTCCAATACCAATTTGGAAATCTTGTTCTATTATTCCGACTAATGCACTATGATTAATGTTATAGTCTAAAAATAGGTTTTGCCAGGATTCATTTGTGGGTGAAGGAACAAACTTGAAAGTCAAATTATCCATTTCAATTGCTTTCTCTTGAGATTCATAATACTCAGTAAGTTTTGCCTTATTGTTTTGAATAGTCGTTATACAAGGATAGGCAACTACTTTTTCATCAAAAACATTGGCTTTCTCGATGTTTATTATTTTTGCAATATGGTATTCTTCAGCTATCAGCTTTCTTAATGGTTGACCATATTGATTGAAAAGCCATCTATTAGAACATATGAATGAAAGGAAACCTTTTTGTGACAATAATTTTAAAGACTTTTCGTAAAAAAGAACATACAAATCTGCTCTATACTTGAATGTTGAAAAAATCTCTTTATACTCTTTCTTTAATTTTGAATCGATTTTTTCGTGTCTAATATATGGTGGATTACCCACAATACAGTCAAACTTAAAAATAAAGTCTTTGAACAAAAAGTCAGTATTTGAAAATACACAATTTTTTATTTTATTAGGATTAACACCTAAATTCACAATAGATTTCAAAACAATATTTTTGAGATCTTTGTAACTTGAACTATCTAATTCTACAAGTCTTACATTTTCATTTATTGCTTTTACAAAGTCGAAGTCATAGCTTTTTGATGATTGAAAAAGACGTTTGATTATTTCAATAGCAAAAGCACCTTGACCAGATGCTGGCTCAAGAATTTTAACCTTTTTTAGATTATTAGAAGAAACGTATTTCACTTCATTTAAAATATATTTAACTACATTTAGCTGAGTAAAAACTTCTCCATGTTTTCTGCCACTTTTTCGTTCCATAAAATTTATTTAAATTCTTTTAATTGACCAATTAAATGCCCAACAAAAGAGTAAATAAATGAATCAATAGATGATTCTTCTGATACATTTCCAAATGTCGAATCTTGCTTTGACCACATTAAACAACATTGAGAATAATGTCTTTCTAACATTAACTTTTGACAAAGTATCTTATATCTATCAAGATACGAACCACCAATAAATTCAGGTAACACATTAAAATGAGGTTCACTAACTCTGACAGGTTTGGTAGATTTCTCTGATTTTTCTACAAGCATTAAATATCCAACCCAAGGTGCTGATTGATTTGGGTAGGCTTTTTCTCGATATGCGGTCCATAAATCAATTGCACTTCCTAAGGATTCTTCAGCCCGGTTATTGAAGTTATTTCCAAACGAACCAACTTGTGATTTAAGCTCAACTACTGAAATCAATTTCTTATTAGGAGAAATAATAAGTAAATCCCAATCTTTTGTTGGTCTAAAATAGCCTGGAATATGATTTCCCTTTACAAAAATACATTCATCTGGAATACCTACATCAATTGCTACTTTACAAATTAAGTTTAGAAATCCATCAAGTTGTTTTCCACCTGTAACAGCACTTCTGTTCCCAGTATCCAATACATTACTTTTAGACTGTTTATTTGTTTGATTGTTTCGAGTATTCCAAAACAATTCAACGGCTGATTTAATGAGTGGTTTATATTTTTCAATTTCGACTTTCACTCTATTCTCAATCTTTTTTTCTTTTTCTGTATAATTCCATTACGTATTCATTTTCACTCTTGCACTTGCCTAAAACTCGGAACACTCATTTTCCATTTCCTTTCTGTAGAATTCCAACCGTTAAGTATTTTAATATTCTAAAATCCACCACCTATCCATAAAAGTAAATGTAAAATGGCTGGTAAAAATACGAAGGACAAAGTTACATAAGTTCCAATTTTAAACATTTTAGGTCCATATTCTGCGTTCATTTCTTTACCAATAGATTTAACTTTCAATAGTGAATTCAGTACTTTCATCTTACCAAAATATCAGTCAATTACTAAATCATTAAAAAGCAAAAAAGGTTCACTTTTGAAACTTGCACAAAGATAAATATCATTTATCCAAAGATTCTAATAGCTCCTTCAAAACTTCTGTTGATTCTGCCCAAACAAATGAATGGACTTTGTTTTTTTTGTCCCAAGTGGCTTGTGTGAGCATTCCTATTAGTTTTCCATCTTTATCCATCAGTGGGGCGCCACTGAAACCAGCAACATTGGTTTTAGGATCATAGTTTATTTTTATTTTATTCTTTTTGATGGATGAAATTTCTCCCACATAAATATTTTGCTTACAATCTTGTTCAGCATATGGGCAACCTACAAAGTAGACTTTTTCACCAACTTGTACTGCTGCCTCTCTTATCTCCATTGCCTTAGTAAACTTAGTTGCCTTTTCAACCTCCAGCAACCACCATTCACTGTCCATTTTATAGTTATTTATCAATTGCCCGAGCCTTACCTTTTTCTGCTCCTTAAAGCGGGGGAACATTGTCCAGCTTGTCATAGCCTCGTTTAGATGTTTAGCTTTAACGCGTTTTGTCAATCTTTTGGTTTTCGTGACAATATGCTTTGCGGTACAAGCATACATTTCCTTCTGATATTTCACCAAAAAACCAGAACCCAAATATTTTAGTTGGTCTTCATTTTTAAAATGTACTTCATTGGTCATATAAATTTGTCCAATTTTACCTGCTCCGGCAATTGGGACTTTATAGGTTTTACAAGAAATTACAGTCAAAGCAAAAACCAATAACAGACATTTCACCAAAATTTTTGAAGTGGAAATAGTTGAAGGCATAAGTCGCAAAATAGTAAAAATGAAAAACGTCTATGCTTTTAGGCATAGACGTTTAATTGCAAGTTTTTTAAAATTTCTTTTTTTATGAATTATCTCACTTTTGAGAATCTTTTTGTTGTAATCATTTGCTCATTCTCATCAAGTAAGCTGATGAAGTACATTCCTTCTCCTAAATCCATTAGATCAAGTGTATATTCTCCATTTGGATCTTCGATTGCCGCGTTCTTAACAGAACGACCAACCAGATTAAACACTTCAATGAATCTTACCTCTTTGTAATTTTTCAATTCTACTGTTAACGTATTAATAACAGGATTAGGGTAAGTTCTAAAAGATTTTTGATCTTCGTCAATATCATCAATACCAGTCATCCACATTTCTGTTTTGAAAGAAGCCGAACCAGTAATAGACGCATCACCAGCAACAACAAACTCCAAAACTGTACTTGCAGAGCCAGGTTCACCACCTGTAGAGTATTGCATTTTCAAACCCAGACGATCTCCAGCAGGAATGGTCTCTTGTTTTGTTGAGGTTTCTTCTGCATAACAGGTTCCTTCACCAACAGTGGGCACTGTACATACTTGCGTTGTCCAAGAATCTGGTCTCTCATTTACGGTACGAGTCCAAACAATGTCAACAGCTTTAGTACCTTCGTTAACTATGTAATTTTTGCCACCGTCAATAACGAAAGAAATGGTATCAGAAAACGTTTCAATGGTTCCATCTTCAGTGAAGTAGACATCCTGAGCGTTTGATGAAAGTGTAAAAGATATTAATATAAATAATGTAAAAAGTTTTTTCATATGCTATGTGTTTCAATGTGAACGATACAAAAATATACAGAAAATTTGTAAAAATTAGTTAACAAATAGACAAATATTCTTAATACCTGTCACTTTAGGGTTGATCAAATCAGTGATTGTAAGTGATAAAATCAAATTAACAAGAAAAATATTTATTACAAAATTCTAATTATC
>JAHDGP010000387.1 GCA_020627525.1 Bacteroidota bacterium | reverse complement strand
CAGAATAATGTAAAAAGATATTATCAAAGTGGACAGTTATTTTTGAGCTATTCCTAACCGCCTGAGTACGGTTATACAATTATTATGTTTCATAAAATAATGTAAAATAGTTTATTTCGGAAACCACGGAACAAAGGCACTTGTTTTCCTTGCATATTCAACAAATTCAGGTCTTTGGTTTAATTTTTTCTCAAGCAATACTACTCCTGATACTTTTAACAACAAAAATGATATTAACAAAGGCGACAAAATTGAAAAACCTATATTTCCACTTGGAATAGAAATAATAAAGATTCCCCACCACAACATCATTTCACCAAAATAATTTGGATGTCTTGTATATTTCCACAAACCACTTTTCAATATTTTCCCTTTATTGCTTGGATCAGATTTGAACCGATAAAGTTGTTGGTCACCAATTGCCTCAAACAAAAAACCTATAGTGAAAAACGCAATGCCTAAATAATCTGATACTAAAAGTCTGTTAGAATATTCATTTTCAAATGCTATTACGCTGATAATGGGCAAAAGCAACGCAAACATAATTGTGCCTTGCAACATAAAAATTTGAAAAAAGGACCTTGGTAAAAATATACCCCTAGCCTTCCAATCTTTCCTCCAATTCGCATATCGCCAATCTTCAGCTTTGTACCAGTTTCTAACGAATAAGTAAGTTGCCAATCGAATGCCCCAAATGAAAATCATACTGGCAATCAAAACCTCTCGAAACAATCCACCGCCAAAGTTTATCAAAAGAACAATTGTAGCTACTACAAATCCCAATCCCCAAGCAATGTCTACCAATCCGTTGTTCTTTTTTGCCAACGCAATTCCAAACCAAACACACATATAAACAAATATGGTCAATATTGCAACAATGTAAGGATTCATAGCATTCATTTTAATATTAAACACCAAACAAAGGATAATGTTGATACTCAATTATATTTAAGCTATTTTTGAAGTAGAAGAACCTGTTTAAAGTTTGTCCTTTAATGAAAGATCAAACATTTTAATGGATTTAATGCATAAAAAGCAGAATTTGCCTCATTGAATTGTGTATTTTATAAAGCAAAAGCCAAAAAAGTAGAAAGTTTCAATTTAAACGGTTCTCAATTTTCTTAGTCAGTTGCAGTAAGAAAAGTAAAGTGGTTGATCATTCTCCAGCTCCGATAGATCATTATTTTGACAAAGAAAACCCTCAAAACAGTGCTTCTCGTCAAGACTATTTTGATCTGCTGCACACTTGCGCTCCTGGAACAGACTGGAAAATGATTGAGCAGAAAAACATTCAAAAAATTTACAATCAGAAAAGGAATCACAAAGGAGACGAACTGCCAATTGAAGGCAAATGGATTGAAAAAGGAGCCAATAACCAACCTGGAGATCTTAGGGTGACGGCTTATTATGCTCCCGAACATAAAATTTATGCTTTATCAACTTCTGGAACTTTGTGGAGTTGCGATTTTGATGGCACCAATTGGACACCACTAAACGAAGACATTGTCAAAAAATATTCTTGCTGTTGTAGAAAATGATAATGGAGGTAAAAATATAGTTTGCGCTTTTGGTAAAAATATTTACACCTCAAAAGACAATGGAAAAAATTGGCAAAAAGCATTTGGGATAAATTTCCCAAACAATTATGGCGCTCCTCGAAGAATGATAAAAGTAAATGACGACAAACAAAGTTTGTATTATCTCGTTCAGACTTGGAATGGCGATTATTCTTACCTTTTGTATTACTCTGATGATCACGGCGAAAACTGGTCTCTATTGCATACCGTTCTTTCAGCAAGTATAGATGAAGTTGATATTTGGTCGCCTTTGGATTCTCCTGAAGTATATTTAGTTGACAATAATGGATCGGGCGTACAGCTTTATCGGTACATTGGAGAGCAACAAGAAACGCTCGGTTATTCCAATAACTTCAGTGGAAATACTAAAATTATTTTATCGGGATCACAAGCGAGTGGATCAACCGTATTATATGCAAACGCAGGAGAAATTTCGGGTAATGACGATGTTCCTGGTTTTATGTTTGAATCGAGGGACTTTGGTGAGTCGTGGACCGTTTTAGGCAAAGAGCCACCGGACCAAATGCCAGGAGAATTTATCGCTGATCCGTGGATAGAAAACAGATTGTATTGGGGAGGTGTCAAAATTATGATTTCGGAAGACAACGGCGAAACTTGGATTGATCAAATTGATGAAACGGGTTATTGGTATCAAGACCCAAAATATCTTTTTGTGGATATTATGTACATGAACCCAACCTATTTAGCTGATGGAACCCCTTTCATTTTATTATCACATCACTCAGGCTTACACATTTCTTATGACAATGTGGTCAGTACAGAGTTTTTAGCTTACGAAGGTTTAAACAATGGTCAAATTTATGATTTTGTAACCATTCCAAAAGAAGATGGTGATGATGCAATCGTTTTGGGAACACAAGACAAGGGTGCTCTAAGAAC
The DNA here is from genome assembly GCA_020627525.1 of Bacteroidota bacterium. Lineage (GTDB taxonomy): Bacteria > Bacteroidota > Bacteroidia > Chitinophagales > UBA2359 > JAHDGP01. The sequence continues at coordinate 1,644 of JAHDGP010000387.1, read as the reverse complement.
ATTTGACGATTATGAAGAGGGAAACCAAGACTATATTACGATGTACACGGGTGATTACCTTCAGGTTATTTTAACGGAAGACAGTACTAGAATGTGGATAGAATACCCCTTTGGTCAATTGAGTTATTACAGCTATCCATTGGTTCAGGTTTCTCCTATAAATAGTTACGATATTGGAGGGAACGACAAGTTGATTTGGACATTGCCAATGAAAACTCATGGCGACAGAACTAAAAATGAAGTCTGGGTTGGTGGCGGAAACATCAATGGTGGATCTGGTTCGTATTTAATAAATTTAATGGTTTCAAATACGATTTACCCTACACAATTGGATTATGATTTTAAAGCAAATTCTAAAACTGGAACTGGGGTAATTTCCGCAATTGAACAATCTTCTATAAACACAGACCTTATTTACGTTTATACCAGTGATGCTACTTTTTTCTTATCTAAAGATGGAGGTGAAAATTGGCAAAAATCGAATTCATTTTTCGGTCCTGAAGAAACTTTCCTTTTCTCAACTTGTATTTTGGCTTCTGAAAAAGATGAAAACATCGTATACATTGGAGGAAGCGGCTACAGCAATTCACCTGTATTTGTATCTTACGATAGCGGCATAAATTTTGAACCTATGAGAGCTGGCTTACCTCCCACAGTTGTATTTGATATGGTTTTTAATGAAGATGAATCTTATATTTTTGCAGGAACTGATCACGCTCCCTACGTTTATGACTTTGAATTAGAAGAATGGATATGTATGCTAGGAGAAAATGCTCCTGTTCAATCTTATACTTCTATTGAATATTTGCTAAATGGTGAAGAGGACGATATTGTGAGGTTTGGTACAATGGGCAGAGGGCTGTGGGATTTCAAAATTGGCAGTCAAGATACAACCGTAGTCGTTGGACCCGATACAACAAATATGGGCATAGACACTTTTTATGTAGAAGTACCCTTTGACTCAACAGAAGTCATTGGAGCAATTGAAGATTTTGAGATAAATGATTTAAAAATTTATCCAAACCCAGCAAGCACAAATGCATTTATAACTTTAGAGACAACTTTACAAAATGCTTCTTACCAATTGATAAATGTTGCAGGAAGAATATTACAATCGGAAAAGATTTTAAATAAAAATGCGCAAATTAGTACTGCTGGCTTAACAACTGGGACGTATTTCATTAGACTTTCTAATAAAGAAGGCAATGTAACCAAAAAAGTATTTATAAAGTAGTTTTGGGATTTTTGAAATTCATGAAGACAAGTAAAGTAATTGATGCGCTTCTTTGAGTTGCAATTGGAGATGCTGTAGGTTTACCATTTGGGTTTATATCAGCGGCAGAAATGAGCGTCAACCCAGCCACAGATTTGACTGGCTTTGGTACACATAACCAACCGCTTGGAACCTTAAGATTTCGTTAACAAATTCCGTTAATTTTGAGGAATGTCCTTATTTGTTTATATTTGATTTAGTGCACATGTTCAAAATGCTTTGTACTATTTTTAGTTTTCAGTGTTCAATTCATCAAAGTCTATGAACAATCGTTAATCATAAAATTACCGATGAGTAAAACTTCATTAGTCAGATCATAAAGTGCAACTGTTTGATTCAAAAATTGTTTTGTATTTAGATAATAAACGTTT
>JAHDGP010000386.1 GCA_020627525.1 Bacteroidota bacterium | reverse complement strand
TTTGTATAAACATCAATATATTAAATACCATAATATTGTCAGCCCTTCAGGCTTTAGAAACGAAACTTTTTATTTCTTAACTAAACAACATTGATTCACACATAATTTACTAAAATCACAATAAGTTTCTAAATATTAATACTCCACCTGATTAAAACCATTTCCCTTCAAAAAACGTATCACTTTGTAAATCAATATATTTAGGTTCATCTTTAACTTTCAATTACAGTTGATTAAAAAAAATTATACTTTATTCTATTAAAATATTTCATTTCTAATTAAAACAGTTTATTTTTGTTTACATTTTCCCATCAAACAACTTCAAGATGTTAAATCTCAAATTTGACATAGATATAGATAATTGTCTTATTGCTGTAAATTTTTATAAAAAAATATTTACTACAAAAACAATTATTTTCCTACACGATGCGCTCGGTTCTATTAAAACCTGGGGCAATTTTCCAGAGAAAACCTTTAGCAGTTCAGACTTTAATGTGTTGGTATATGATCGTTTGGGTCACGGAGATTCTGACAAGCTAAATAATACTAAAAGGAAACCCAACTACCTTGAAAAAGAGGCCATTGTCCTAAACAAAATTATAGAATATTTAAATCTTGATGAAGTTATTTTGTTTGGGCATAGTGACGGCGGTACAATTGCCTTACTTACAGCAGCATTTTATCCTCAAAAGATAAAAGCAGTAATAACGGAAGGCGCGCATATTTATAATGAAGAAATAACAAAAGCTGCCATTAAAAATGTCAAAGTTGATTTTTTCCAAGGAGATTTAAGGGAAAAATTGAAAATGTATCACGGCAATAAAACAAATATTTTGTTTAATACTTGGGCAAACATATGGTTATCCAAAGAGTTTGCATTTTGGAATGACGAACACCATTTAAACAATATTAAATGTCCTGCATTAATTATTCAGGGAGAAAATGATCAATTTGGTTCTTTAGAACAAGTAAGGTGTATTGCTGAACAAACAAAGGGGTATTCTAGTACTTTTGTCATTCCAAATGTTGGACACGCTCCACATAAGGTTGTTCCCAATGTTATTTTAAATAAATCACTTTATTTTTTAAAAGAAATAAATGCAGAGGTCTTGTAAGCAAACAGCTATTTCATTTTCAATCGTTCCGCCTCTTCTCTTAAGTTTTTAGCAGTGTATTTTTTCCAAATTAATGGCATAATAATAAATGGAAAAACAACAATTAAACCACCTAAAATGGCATCTAAATAAAAATGATTGGCTGTCGCCACAATAACCAATAATACGAATGGTGGATATATCCAAACTCCCCAACGCATTATGAAGTTTTTAGACAAGTACCAAACGACCATAGCAATTAATAAAGCCGTTCCAAAGTGCATTGAAGGCATTGCTGCAAATTGATTGAATAAATAAGACAACTTTCCTTTATAAATGTCTATTTTACTTATATCACGCAGTGTATCAATAAAACCCAAATCGTTTAGCAGGTGGTGCGCACGGATAGCCTATAAAGAAAAATATGGTTATAACATTTGCCATCATAAATGCATTACGCACATAGAAATAATAGTTTTTATGCCAGTGATACAACCATACAAAGAAAATAACAGTAGAAGGAACGTGTACTCTAAGGTAAATTTGATTTAAAAATTCAATCAACGATTGTTTGTCCATAAAAAATTGCTGAACAGATATTTCATTAAAAATACCCAACATTTTTTCCCATTCTACTACACGATAAGCATTTGCAAATGCCGTGGTTTCGTCACCAATTGCCACAAAACGTGATATTTTATAAAATACTAAAAAGGCTATAAAAATTAAAACCTCTCTAAATCCTGTCTGCTCTGTCCAGCTAAAACGGATGTTTTCTTTGATTACCCTTTTAAAATTTGTCCTTGCAGCAGCACTTCGTAAATTATAAACTAAGTATCCTATTCCTAAAACCGCGGGGATTGTCACTTCTTGCTTGGCAACATCTATCATAAACTCTGTTATCGAAAAAGCAAAAAATGCTTTGAATTCTATTCCAGAAAAGAAGCCTGCATAATCCAATCCCTCTGTATCACCGAAGACCATTTTAGAAAATGTGTATAAGCTCAATATTAAGCTTAAAACACCCAATCTTTGAAATCCTATTTGAGCAATAAAATTTGATAAAAGCCTGTTTTGAGTGCCTTTAAAATTACTTTCAACAGATTGACCGCACATAACGTAGGTTATGTATGCAGTGAAAAATATTACTAAAATCAATAGTCCCATTAGATAAACTTCGTCTTGGTTGCAAAATATCACTTTTGAAGTGCGCAAAGATAATGAAGTTTATCCAGTAAAATTTTAAATGGGAACCAATTTTATCATTCAAATTTTTCTTTGTACTATTGTGATAATATTATAGCTATTAAATAATAAAATTTGATTCTCTTTTACCAATCCAAACTTATGAAACAGTTATTCTTAGCCTCGTTCTTGTTGTTTGCTTTTCAATTTTCTTTCGCTCAAAAAGGTATGGATGTTTGTCCTTTAAAAGTGGGTATGGAAATTCCAAGTGAAATTATTTTACAAGATGCAAATGGATTAGAAAAATCCTTGACCGATTTAACCAATCAGCCTACTGTCATTATATTTTATAGAGGTGCTTGGTGCGGATACTGTACCAGTCATCTGGCTGAATTACAAGAAATCAAAAATGATGTCGAAGCTTTGGGATTTCAAGTTTTCGGAATCACTCCCGACAAACCTGGTAAATTGGTGGAAAGTCAGGAAAGAGGTAAAAGCGACATCACCGTTTACTCTGACGCTCAAACAGAAGCTATTCAGGCTTTCGGCTTAGATTGGAATGTAGATGATGAAATGTTTGCCAAATACAAAAACGAATACAAATTGGATTTGGAAGAATGGAGTGGTGCTGATCATCACAATTTGCCTGTTCCTGCCATATACATTATCAAAGATGGTATTGTCGAGTTTCAATATGTCAACCCAAAATACTCTACTAGATTGAAACCTGCTACACTTTTGGCGGTTTTGAAGACGTTATAGTCGAAGTTGCCCCCTCGGCTGCCCTCAGTGGCAATGATGTTTTGTACTTCGTTGCTACTTTATGCTTATCTGTTTAAAATTCAAATATCTAGCAATCATTTCGAGTAATCTGTGGCAGTGATGTTTTGTACTTCGTTGCTACTTTATGCTTATCTGTTTAAAATTCAAATATCTAGCAATCATTTCGAGTAATCTGTCGTAGTGATGTTTTGGGCTTTGTTGCTTGCTAGAAAATAACATAAATATTCCGCAAAAGCATAGCTGTCGCAGAGCGGAGCCGAAGCGACGTTCCGACCAACCCGAAGCAAGGTTGCTGAGCGGGGTCGAAGCAAGGTTGCTGAGCGGGGTCGAAGCACCGCTCATCATTTTATCCTACCGCTTATCACAAAGTGCTTGTATTATGTGAAATCTGCTGTTAAATTTGAATCATAATCAAACAGCAAAGCAATGGACAATCAAATATTATTCGAAGAACAACAAAGTTTTAGACAATGGTGGCTGTGGTTAATTCTTTTGGGTTGCAGCGGTATCTACCTTTTTTCCTTCCTTTTTAAGGATAGAGCATTTTCAGGTGCTAGTAGTATCCTAATGTCTTTGACAAGCCTTTTAGTGCTTGCATTAATAATTGCATTTTGGGTGTATCGCTTAGAAACGCAAATCAAATTGGACGGTATCTATGTTCGTTTTTTCCCCTTTACCAAAAAATTCAAAAAATATCCAATAAACGAAATCACATCTGCAACGGTGAGAAAATACAATCCCATTATGGAATATGGTGGATGGGGATACCGCATTGGCTGGGGCAGAAAAGGAAAAGCTTTTAATGTCTCTGGTGACCAAGGTTTACAGTTAAAATTTAAAAATCAAAAACAACTGTTAATAGGAACACAAAAGGCAATAGAGTTATCCGAAGCTATTGACAAGTTAAACTTTAAGAAATAACAACATATAAATGCAAGTTAAATAAATTAGACAAATAAATAAAATCAATAATAATGAAAAAATTAATCGCAAATTTAATAATAGGCCTATTGTTTTCAACAATAATGATAAATGCACAAGAAATAACTGGTACTTGGAATGGTGCTATTGAGATTC
>JAHDGP010000385.1 GCA_020627525.1 Bacteroidota bacterium | reverse complement strand
CGATCAAAGTGGATCGGCAGCCGACGCTGAGTTATTTTTGAGCTATTCCTAAATTTGGATTAAAATATTCAAATGAAAAAAATGTTCCTGTTAGTGCTATTGTTTTCAATAGTAGCATGTGAGTCTACAGAAGAGGTAGACATTAGTAAATACCCCATTATAACCACTGCAAAAGAGATTAGCGAAGCTTATGATTTAAAATTAGACCTGTCAGGTAATTCTGAAAAAAGTACATTGACAGATTATGGTGATGGATCTTATAAGTTGAGTTACGACTATGACTTACTTGATACGGATGAATATCAGCCATTTTTTTTGTCAATAGAAATTGATTATGGAATTAATTTGTTGGAGGCAATAAGGCTCTTTGAAGCTAGTAAAACAGGTGTGTTAGATACCCAAGGACCAAATCAAGAGTATCGGGAAGTTACAGATTTAGATATTCCAGGAAGCGATGCTCATTATAGCATACTTTATGGTGATGATAAACCTAAAGGAGCTTTTCTATTGGTTAGACAACTACATAGAATCTATTATTTAATGATTGCAGGAGTTGATATGGAAGACCATTTGCTTATAAAAGAGCAAATTATTCCCAAGCTGGAAAACTTACACCTTGAGAAGTTTGAGGGATAGTTTTTAACAGATTTAAAATTGCTATTTATACCATATTATGGTATACTTGAAATAAAAAATTTATGTCAAAAAATACATCAATTATTTTAGGAGACCATTTTGACAAATTTATCCAAAATGAGATTAAGTCAGGACGGTATGCATCTGCAAGTGAAATAATAAGAAGCGGCTTGAGGCTTTTAGAAAATGAAAAGACTAAAATTGAAGCAATCAATAAGGCATTAGTTGTAGGAGAAGAAAGTGGAAAACCACAAAGGTTTGATAATGAAAAATTCAAACAAAAAATGAGAGAAGGAAATTAAATTGCAATAGACACCTCATTCTCTATAGAATAGATAAGAAAAAATGTATTGTTGTTAGGGTCTTGCACGAAAGAATGGATTTAAGTTCTCATCTAACATAACTTTCACCCCTTCATCAAATACTTTGAAAAAGAAAACAATTTACTTTCTTCAAACTTATTCGCCATCAACTGTAAGCCAAAAGGCATACTGTTACTGTGTTGAAAAAGCGGCACCGAAACGGACGGTATACCCGCCAAATTGGGCTGTACCGTATAGATGTCAGCTAAGTACATAGTGGTAGGATCTTGATTGGTCAACTCCCCGATTCCGAACGCTGTTGTTGGAGTCGTTGGGCTTAGAATAAAGTCGTGATCCTTTAATATTTCCTGAGTGGCATCGCTCACTAGGCGCCGCACTTTTTGCGCCTTACTAAAATAAGCATCACTGAAACCAGAGCTAAGAACAAAGTTGCCCAGCATTATCCTCCGTCGCACCTCTTTCCCAAATCCGTGCGTTCGGGTCAGTTGATAAGTTTCTTTCAAATTTTTTGCAGCATCATTGCGATACCCAAAATGAATGCCATCATACCTAGAGAGGTTGGAAGATGCCTCCGCACATGTCATTACATAATAAGCAGGAACAACATAGTCCAAATAAGGAAAATTTACTTCTACCACTTCATGACCATCACCTTTTAATTTTTCAATCAACTCTTCAATACTTGTTCTTATTTCAGGGTCAAGTCCAGGCGTTTCCATCGCCTCTTTTATATAAGCTATTTTGAATTTTTTTTCTGGATGAATTTCTTGACTAAATGCAGGGACAGGTCTTTGTGAAAGCGTGCTGTCAAAATCATCTTTGCCAGCCATTACTTCCACCATCAGTGCAGCGTCTTCAACAGAATTTGACAAAACACCAATTTGATCAAAAGAAGAGGCATAAGCAATAAGCCCGTGACGCGATATGGTTCCATAAGTTGGTTTGAAGCCAAAAACACCACAAAAAGAAGCAGGTTGTCTAACTGAACCACCTGTGTCAGAACCGAGTGCAGCCAAACACATATCTGCCTGAACAGCAACGGCACTTCCACCAGAAGAACCTCCAGGCACTTTTGTTGGGTCAGCAGCATTGCGTGTGGGACCAAAAAATGAATGTTCACTGGTAGAACCCATCGCAAATTCATCACAGTTTAGCCTGCCAAGGACAATCGCCCCCTCAGCAATCAATCTTTCAACAGCAGTCGCAGTGAAAATGGATTCAAAATTTTCTAGCATTTTCGAAGAAGCCGAAACCTTATGTCCTTTCAAACAAATGACATCCTTGATGCCAAAAATCATCCCGAATAAGCGACCTGGTTTTCGTCCTTCAGCAATGCTTTTATCATAGGCAGCGGCAGTTTCCAGCGCTTCATCTTCGAAAACTTCCAAAAAAACATTCAGTTCATCATTGCGTTTTTTGATATTTTCTAAATAATGATTAACCAGCTCAACAAGGCTTAATTTTCCTGAAGAAATTGCTGATTGTACCTGCTCTAAACTTGTATATTTTTTTTGCACCGTTTTTTAGACTTACTTTTGCTTCAAAATCATCCAAAGTTAAGGAAAATTATTATGCCTACAGTTTTTACACACGCTATTTCGGCATTGGCCATTGGTCATGTGAGCACTCGCAAACCTCAAAAATTAAAGTTTTGGTTATTGGGAATGTTTTGTGCAGGTATCCCAGATGCTGACGTGATAGCCTTTAAGTTTGGAATTCCTTATCAGCATATGTTTGGACATCGAGGTTTTACACACTCTTTTTTCTTTGCATTTTTGTTTGCAACATTGGTTTGGCTCTTGTTTTTCAGAAATAATGGACAAAAGCTAATGATATGGTTTTATCTTTTTATTTGTACAGCCTCTCACGGAGTTTTGGATGCGATGACATCGGGAGGTCGAGGGATAGCTTTTTTTGCTCCTTTTAGTGAAGGAAGACACTTTTTACCATATCGCCCAATAAAAGTATCACCAATAGGAATAGAAGCCTTTTTTTCGGAGTGGGGATGGAAAGTAATTCAAAGTGAATTCTTTATTATTTGGATTCCAGCATTTACATTAATACTTTTGGCAATTATTTTAAAGAAAATAAAATAATTGAAACTGGGAAAAGAGCAATTGTTTTAAAGCGAGATTAAATAGAATTATATGATTCAATCAATGACGGGTTTTGGAAGTGGTTCTTTTGAGACTAAAGGAAAGAAATTTAATGTTGAAATAAGAACCCTGAATAGCAAACAATTAGACATAAACCTGAGATTGCCCAATGGATATAAGTCAATAGAAATTCCACTGAGAAAGCGAATAGGTAAAGCTTTAGGTCGAGGTAAGGTAGATGTATTTTTCTCTGTTGAACATACTGGAGGAGAAATAGATAGCAACTTTAATTATCCATTGATGGAATCTTATGCAAAAGAATTAAAAGCTTTTGCATCTAAGATGGATTTACCAATAAATGACATTTTAAGATCCATACTTACGCTTCCCAATGTAACCTTGACTGATACAACTGTTGATGAGGAAGAGTTACAAGTTTTAGAAAAAATAACGGATGAGGGTCTGCTAAATGTTAAAAACTATCGTAAAAATGAGGGTGAGGTTTTATTTAAAGATTTTTCAGAAAGAATAGCATTGATCCTCAATTGTTTGGAAAAAGTCAAAGAATTTGAACCAGGAAGAAAGGACAGGGTACGATGCAGACTAAAAGCTTCGCTGGAAAACAATGGAGCGGAGTTTAAAATTGATGAAAATCGCTTTGAACAAGAATTGATTTACTATTTAGAAAAATTAGATATAACTGAAGAAGTTGTAAGGTTGAAAAACAATTGTGATTTGTTTTTAACAGAATTAAATGGAGGAAATGTTCAAAAGGGTAAAAAATTAAACTTTATTGGACAGGAGATAGGAAGGGAGATAAATACCATTGGTTCTAAGGCAAATGACAAGGATATTCAGGCTTTGGTAGTACAAATGAAAGATGAATTAGAGAAAATAAAAGAGCAGTTATTAAATATTTTATAAATTCTTTCTTGTTAATGTATTACTTTTTGATTGTATATTCGTCTATAATTTATCTATGCCGACAGAGAAGTATAAAAAGGTTGTGATTTTTACAGCTCCATCTGGAGCAGGAAAAACAACGCTTGTAAGGCACTTACTCAATAATATCCCCGATTTGAGTTTTTCT
>JAHDGP010000384.1 GCA_020627525.1 Bacteroidota bacterium | reverse complement strand
TTAATTGTGAAATTTCATATTGATATTTAGAGTCTTCACAGTTTGTTGTAATAATTACATCTTTAAGTATGATAGAGTTACCTCTAGTGATAAGAAAATTTTCACCTTCTGTTAAGATAGGCTCTTGACTTATTCCAGTAATAGGATATATAAATTTATTTTTAAATGATTTTGCAAGTATTATTTTTCTAGTTTCATTTGGTAAGATTTGTTGTTGAAAACCATTAGCGTATGAACCCGCTTGAGCAGGAGCTTGTAAAGTGAGCATACATTGACCGCCTAATTTTAATTTTTCAAGATATTCTCTTTCTTCAAAATCTATAGAGTAAAAATCTTTCCTTTCATTTTTGTCAACTTTAAGTACACTACAAATTTTGTTGGAAATTGATTTATTTGGGATTTTATCACCAGTTTCAAAATCTCTAATATTCTCAGTGGTTACCCCAATAGCATCTGCAAGATCGGATTTTCCCCAACCTCTTCTTTCTCTTAAATACTCTAAATTTTTTGCAAAAAATGATGCTTCCATACAACAAATGTAAAACAACATTTTTTGAAAAACAACATTTTATCATTATTGATGATAAAAAAAGTAATTTAAATACAAGATTATTTGTTTAATAAAACGGCCTCCAATAAAATGCTTTTAAAATCATCCGATTCCAAAGTCGTTTCATCAAAAATATAAAATCGCTTGATGACAGTGGTGTCACCTGTCAAAAGAGGGTTGGGTTTCATCAAATAACCTTTGGCAAAGGCCACATAAAAATTAGGAGTCCCTTTTTGGCGATAGATGTAGCAAAGCGCACCATTCAAATAAAAATAAGGTAGCGACCAACTGATTCGTTCCTCCACATCAGGGACCAATTCCAAAATCTTTGCCCGAATTTGTAGAATCAATTCTGCTTCCGCTTCAGTATATTGAGCAATGAAATCGTCTAGAGTTTTAACTTTCAAGTGGTTTAGTGCTTTAGGTGTTTAGCGATTTGGTGGTTTAGCTGTTTAGTATTTTGGTTAGATGTTTAGTGTTGTTTGTTTTTCCTCCGAAAAAAAAGGAGTGCGAATCATAGGAAACTAAATCGTGAAGTCCCTAAACTACTAAAAGGAGCACAAATCAAAGAAACTAAATCACTAAGCCCCCAAATCGCTAAACTCCTAAAATCAGACAAGGTATTCAAACAAATCATCATTGCCATTCAAATATTCATAACGAATACTATTTGCTTTCATACGTTCAATAAGCGGGTCATAATCCTCCGGTGTTTTTAGTTCGATTCCAATAACAGCGGGACCAGCATTGCGACTGGTTTTCTTTTTGTATTCGAAGAAGAAAATATCGTCATTTGGGCCTAGTACATCAGTTAGGAATTCTCTTAAAGCTCCAGCACGTTGAGGAAAACGAACAATGAAGTAATGGCGGAGTCTTTCGTAAAGCAAAGAACGTTCTGTGATTTCTGCCATACGAGTAATGTCGTTATTGCCACCACTGACAATACAACAAATGGTTTTTCCTTCTATTTGTTTTTTATAAAAATCAAGAGCTGCAATACTCAAAGCACCAGCTGGTTCAACAACAATTGCTGCTTCGTTATAAAGTTGAAGAATGGTTGAACAAATTTTACCTTCAGGAATTAAACTGACTTCATCAAGTACTTCTTTACAAATTTCAAAAGTAATATCGCCTACTTTTTTAACTGCAGCACCATCTACAAATTTGTCAATTGTCTCTAACTCAGTATTTGTTCCATTTTCAATAGACGTTTTCATGGCTGGAGCACCTTCTGGTTCCAAACCGATCAGTTTCGTAGAAGGAGAAACTTCTTTAAAGTAACTACCAACGCCAGCCGAAAGCCCTCCACCGCCAACAGGAATAAATAAATAATCAAAAGGTTTTTCTGGACTGTCCTGATAAATTTCGTGACCAACAGTTCCTTGACCTTCAATAGTCTTGATGTCGTCAAATGGATGGATAAATGCTTTGCCGTTTTGTTTGCTGTCTTTTACAGCCTCATGATATGCATCATCGAAGGTATCTCCTATGAGTTCTATTTGAACATATTCACGCCCAAACATTTTGACCTGATCTGTTTTTTGCTTAGTAGTGGTCGCAGGCATATAAACAGTCCCATTGACTTTGAGTATGGCACAGGATAATGCAAAACCCTGTGCATGGTTTCCAGCACTGGCACAGACAACTCCTTTGGCAAGTTCTTCTGAAGACAAACTGGAAATTTTGTTATAAGCTCCTCTAATTTTGTAAGAGCGTACTACCTGTAAATCCTCTCTTTTTAAATAGACATTACACGCATACCTTTCAGACAAATGGGGGCTGTATTGCAAAGGAGTTGGAAAGGCAACGTCTTTGAGTCGTTTATAAGCTCTTAGTCTTGCGCCTGCAGAAATGTTTATTGATTCGATTACCATAAGTGATAGTTGATAGTCGATAGCCGATGATTGATAGGTGATGATTGATAAAACAAATAATCATCACTTATCAACATCATTTATCACCTATGAAATTTGAAACAAAGGATAAGCACTCATCATATCAGCTACCTCTGTTTTGATAGAAGCTTGTAATGCTTCATCTTCAGGATTCATTAATACTTGATCAATCCATTCTACTATTTGTAAGACTTGATCTTCTTTAAGACCACGACTGGTAATGGCGGGTGTTCCAATACGAATACCAGAAGTTACAAATGGGGAACGTGTATCAAAAGGAACCATGTTTTTATTCAATGTAATACCAGCTTCTTCTAAGACATGCTCTGCTTTTTTTCCAGTAATGTTTTTATTAGAAAGATCAATCAACATACAGTGATTGTCGGTTCCGCCAGAGATTAAATGATAGCCTTTATGTACAAAAGCACCAGCCATTGCCTGAGCATTTTTGATGACTTGTTCTCCATACTTTTTAAAAGAAGGATCAAGTGCTTCTCCAAAAGCAACAGCTTTAGCAGCAATCACATGTTCCAAGGGACCACCTTGAGTACCTGGAAAAACGGCACTATCTAACAAAGCACTCATTTTACGAAGGTTCCCTTTTCGATCTTTAATACCAAATGGATTTTCAAAATCCTGTCCCATCATAATCAACCCACCCCTTGGACCTCTTAATGTTTTATGCGTTGTTGTTGTAACGATGTGGCAATGAGGCATTGGATTATTAAGTAGCCCTGCAGCAATCAAACCAGCTGGGTGAGCGATGTCAGCCAATAAAATGGCACCAATACTATCGGCTATTTCTCTAAAACGAGCATAGTCCCAATCACGAGAATAAGCAGAAGCACCACAAATCAATAGTCTTGGTTTTACTTCAGCAGCTTTAGCAGCTACTTTATCCATGTCGATCCTGCCAGTATCTTTTTCGACACCATAAAAATGTGGAACAAAAACACGACCAGAGTAATTAACAGGAGAACCATGAGAAAGGTGTCCACCGTGAGCAAGATCAAAACCCATAATGACATCACCAGGTTTTAGGAATGATTGCATCACTGCCATATTTGCCTGTGCACCTGAATGAGGTTGGACATTTGCCCAAACAGCACCAAACAATTCTTTGACGCGATCAATAGCAATATTCTCAATTTTGTCGACAACTTCACATCCACCATAATAGCGTTTGCCAGGAAGTCCTTCTGCATATTTATTGGTAAGAATACTTCCCATGGCATTCATAACCTGTTCACTTACATAGTTTTCAGAAGCGATTAATTCTACCCCAGTATGTTGCCTTTGACTTTCTTCAGCAATAAGGTCGAATATTTCAGTATCTGTATGGATTTCGGTTAAAAGACTCATCAGTTTTATACTTTTTCAATTTTTTTAAATTCACCCCAAAAATAGAGCAAAAAAGCCTTTTGGGCTTAGTTATTATAATATATTGAGTATAGGAATGAGGTTTGTCTTAAATGTTATTGTTCTTTGGTCAAATAACAATAAACACAATAAAAATAGACAACCTAAGCGAAAGTTAATTGAGTGTAGAATGCAAAGATAAGGACGACCTTGAAATTTTAAGATAAGTTCTATCTTATTTTTCTCAATGATTAATGATTCAACTGTTGAAAAAAATAAGAAAAATTCTTTGACAATTAAGAAAAATGATTAATTTAGTTTTTAAATTAATATAATTAAATAGATTGTAAAATTCTAACACTAATTTGATTATTTGGTATTTGTTGAATTTGT
>JAHDGP010000383.1 GCA_020627525.1 Bacteroidota bacterium | reverse complement strand
AAATCAGAATATTTTTGAGCATCCTGATCATTTCTGACCCATACTTCATGTCCTAGAAAATGTATGGTATCTAATTCAATAAAATTCATCTTTCTTATGGTTCGACCAGTCTCAATAACATCAATAATAGCATCCACTTTACCCAGGCTAAGCGCAACTTCATGGCAGCCGCCCATATGAATAATCTCTACCTTGTTATTTATTTTATCAAAATATTGACTAGTAAGGTGATTAAATCTGGTGGCTACCTTCTTAATCCTGCTGATAGGAATTTCTGCTTTTGCAATTAAAGAAAGACGGTATTTTTTCAAATTCAACTCAAATGCTTTCTTGTTGCTTTTTTCCCTATCAGAAAGAAACCATAATGAACTTCCTATAGCAATGTCAACCCACTTCTTTTTCAACATCCAACTCAAGTCAGAATGACGGAGTGCCAATAAATTGTACCCCTCTAAGTTGTTTTCAAAAATAGGCAGTCGATTGTTATAAAATTCCTCATACCCAATTTTTGAGCCAAAGGAAAATATGTCTAGGCTTTCCTGAAACATTCTGCCTTTCCCGATGGCAATGTTAATATTCCGACTCAAATTAAATTGTTTCTTCAAATTTTTAGATTCGTCTTCCATTCGTTTATTTGATTTAGGCAAGATTTAAAATCGTTTCGACCAGTATCTATTTTTAACAAGTTTTGGGTTCCAACCAATTGGGGATATTTATCTATGTAATACTGATGATATTTGTCATCAAATTGCTGTTCGTTTCGCTTAACCAATCTACTTTTGGTAGTTTGCAAATCAGTCCAACAAAGTACTGTTGGAGGGTAAATGCTCCATTTCAATCTCAGTTCTTTCGGAAGCAAGGACAAAACAGTCATCCAATGTCGATCAAATACCAATAAGGAATTTGAATACAAGTTTTCCGTTTCTCTTATAGCATTCAATCCAATTTCAAAAGTCAAATTGAAATTTTTATGCTCAAAGGATTCTATCAACATTCGACCAGTTATGCCACCAAATGGTCTGACATAAATCCCTGTCCACAGAGCTGCCAATTCTTTTGAGAGACTTGTTTTACCGCTCCCATCATGACCATCAAATGCTATGATTGTATTTTGATTTTTCGAACTCAATTCAAACAAAATATTTTGAAGTGGTTCAATTCATAAAATCATATAAATAATAAGATAAAACTAACATGTACAAATACTCTTGACAAAATACTGATTGTGGTCTTATCACTTATCTGAAATAGAATTAAACCACTTATTTGAAGTTTAGAAAGGCATTAGTTTAACTTCCTTTTTGTTGTCATCTAGTTTCATCCAATAGTGTCGATTTTTACTTGCTGACAATACCTCTTTTGCTTTGCCTTTAAGGCAAGTCAACCCACTTTTTGAAACTCGATAAACATTTTCGCTGTTTGTTTTTGAAAGTGCCAATGTAACACATTTTCCATCCGATGAAATGCTTACTTTTGTAGGGTTGTCTTTCACCATACCCAACGCTTTTCTAGCAGAAACTGGCAATGTAATTATTCCGTTTGGAGACATTTTAAGGCGCTTATTTTTAATAGTTAAACCAGGCATAATATTGTTTTTAATTAATGAGTAAATAAATTATACAGTTTCGAATATTTGTCTAAAAGCACTGCTTCCGTTTTACCATTTCGCCATAGGTCTTTATCAAAACTTTGACCGTCTTTAGCCGCTATATCAGACGTTCTAACCCTCATACAATCTGGACTAATTTCACCATAAATATATTCTCCTGATTGATCGACGAAAAAGCAAATATCAATAAGTGTCAAGCCTTTTTTCTTAAATTTATTTTCCAACCAAATAAAAGTATCCCTACACAATTCTTTTGCTCGACTGACATTAGCAATCCAAACGCCAGCATAATCATCAGAAATAGGTTCGTCGGCTAACCTTTTTCCTTCATCATCAGTGAGTGGATTGCGCCAATCGAAACAAACCAATGGATTTTCAAACCGATCCCATTTAACCAATGGTTTATTTCCACGTCGCACAGTAGCTTTTTGCTCCGTGTATTTATACCTATGAACAGGCGAGCCTACATGGTATCTCTTTATGCGTACTTCCAAATTGCTGCATTGTATTTTTCTTTGAATGATGAAAATACCGTCCTTTGTTTCTTTCATTGCTAAAAAAGCATTTCCCAAAACTCTTCCACCAGCTTTGTATTTTTCCTGCTGCATTTTTCTAAAAACAGCCGAAGTAAATTTCGCTCTTATATTGTCCGTCCCTTCTGCAATACCATATCTGTTAGAAGTATAAGAGTACACTGTCGGTTTGAACAATTCGACCACAATTTTATCATTTAATGCTCTTATGATTTTACTCTCTCCTTCGGTGTAAAGCGGAAGGTCTTGAAAATTAAATTCATAAGATTGAAAAAATGCTTCTATCAAATGTTCAAGTGTTAAATCTTCTTCATCAGTAAATGCATCCAAGTTTAACGTTATAGATTCTGTTTGAATCACTTCATTCAACTTAAGCAAATCAATATCCAATTTAATCAATTCGTGCTTCAACTCTTGCAACAGTTTTGTTGAGATATTTTTATTGGATAAATTGAGCTCAATACTATTATTTTTAGTTATCAACATAATGATTATATCAGTTTTTCGATTAATAAATTATTTGATTGTTCATAAGCAGGCTTACAAAATCCGTATTTCAAATTAGCCAAGTACATTACAGTTTCTGTAGCCCAACTTGCCACGGCAATGGCGACATTGTGATTGCCCTTAGCTGATTCTGCTCGAAAAAAATCTACATCAAAACCCAATGTTTCTTTAAACCAATACCTCAGTTCTTCATTGGTATTAATTTGACCAAAACAACCTTCAATTCCTTTGCTAACATTGAGTGGTATTTTGATAAAATAGTCCAGCAGATTTTTTTTATCATCCTGCCTTGACTTAATATCATTCACGTAAGCAGATACACCAATTTGCTGTCGAAATCTGATAAATCCAAAACTAAAATTTCTTGTCAATAAAAGATTAGAAGTTTTATGTGGAACATTGGTTTCGCCATACAAACACAAAGCGTGATCAATTAAATTGTCGCCACTGGCTAGTTGGTAAGTAATGAAATCATCCTCATCAAATAAGCTTATGTTTAATTCAAGCCCCCTGTAAATTGGCGACTTTCCTGCTAAAGCATTTATAGCCGAATCAAGGTTTTTCACGATAAGAATTAAGTCGTAATCTGAAAATTTTTGACTGTTGACTGCTGACCCATATAAAATAACACATTGTAAATTTGAACCAAGATCAGATTTAAGACTGTCAATAAATCCATATTTAACTTTTTGCGATTTACTTAGGCGATCTGCTTTTAAACACCTCCACTCGCAATCAATATCTTTAACCAACTTTTTAAGTACTGTAGAATAAAATTTCTTAATATCCACCAACACATTCAGTTTGTCACCATTGAGTTTATTGGCTGTTTTCAAAACAAATTGCTTAATATCAATCTCATTTAATCCGAGAATATCGTTTTGTCCAGAAGCTGTCGCCAATTGCCACAATCTGTTCAGTTTGCTTTCTATGGTTCCTTCTGAATACCTGTTTTGAATTATAGCAGCACTTAAAGTGACTCCTGAGAGAAATGCCAATGATTGAAAATAAAATTTAGGAGAATCTAAATCTGTATTTGAGTTATAATCAAATGTAAGTTCCATTGGAACCAAAGATTTTTTAAAAGCATTTAATTCATTGCTTGTTGACTCACCATATTTCACAGAAAAAAACAAACTTGGATGGAGAACAGAGGCAAAACTCAAAATCCTTGGTGAAAATATTCTAGGGTTTGGAATATTTAGATTGCGACAAAGTTGGAAAAAGGAAACATAATCTTCCGCTTCCAAATCTGTATCCATATAAACATAATTGTACTGAACTGGAGGTTCGGATTTCCACCCTATTGGCATTTTAACTATATCCCTTCCTACAAAATTTGGATGCCAATTTTTTAATGCTCTATTTATCCTTTGGGTATTCATATTTCTCGTTTTGAGTAAACAAGCCTTAAAATGAATGCACTATAATTTTTTATAAATAAATCAAAAACACCTTCGAAACTATTGACTATTTTCGATTATAAAGATAATTTACATTAAATATATGATAAATTCAAATATATTTTAACCCAATACTTAAAATGTA
>JAHDGP010000382.1 GCA_020627525.1 Bacteroidota bacterium | reverse complement strand
GGCAACTGAATTAGCCGCATTTTTTAAGGTATAAATTTCAAAGACTTTATTGATTTTCCAGATTTGGGGAGACCAGATTTGTTGTATAAACAGAGAAAAAGACTGCAACATCCATTGCTAAAAAAAGCTAAGAGTTTGATTGAAGTTATAAAGCGGAAAGACATTTTACTTTCTGTTCCTTATCAATCTTTTACGCATTTATTGGACTTACTAAGAGAGGCGGCACTTGATCCTGATGTTACCAAAATAAGTATGACTTTTTATCGTGTGGCTAAGGATTCAAATGTTGTAAATGCATTAATAAATGCAGCTCGTAATGGAAAAACTGTCCTTGCGGTTGTGGAACCTTTGGCAAGATTCGATGAAAGATCAAATATCAATCTAGCGAATAGGTTGAGAGACGAAGGAGCGCAAGTGATTTTTGGTGTAGGAGGCGTAAAAGTCCATTCCAAATTGATAATGATTGAAAGGAAAAATGAGAATGAAAAAATTGCATGTATTAGTACAGGAAACTTTAATGAAAATACATCAAAGATATATTCTGATCATATTCTAATGACCGCAGACTCCAAAGTTGTTAGTGAGGTTAAAAAGCTGTTTGACTTTTTTAGTTCACGATTGATTTTAAGTAAATACGATACTCTACTGGTTGCACCATTGAACTTTAGGAAAAAGCTCATTTTTCATATTAACAAAGAAATTAAAAATGCCAAAGCTGGCTTAAAAGCTGAAATGATTCTAAAAACAAATCATTTCAGCGATCCTGTTTTAATTAAAAAATTGTATGAAGCAAGTTCCGAAGGTGTGAAAATTAAGTTGTTGGTCAGAACAACTTGTGGAGTTGTTCCACAGCAAAAATTTAGTAAAAACATTAAAGCGAAAGGTCTTATAGATAGGTACCTGGAGCATTCACGAATTTACCAATTTCACAATGATGGCAACCCTATTGTCTACATTGGTTCAGGCGATCTGTTTACAAGAAATTTTGATTACCGAATAGAGGTACTGTGTCCAATTTTTGATGAAAAAATTAAAAAAACTTTAATGGATTTGTTGGCTATTGAATGGAAAGACAACACCAAAGCAAGGGTCTGGGATAAAAATCTAAAAAACAAATATGAGAAAACCAACTCTCATAAGAAAGATATAAATGCACAGAATGAAATTTACGAATACCTTAAACGAGGTGGGGAGGATTTGAACTGAAGTGATGACTTACAACAGTTGTGCCAAAAATCTTATTATGCTAAAATAGCAGTAGAATTTTTTGTATTAAACCACAATTCAGTTGTAAACAATAGATTTTTTTTGAATAAGAAAATTTTGCATTCGTTTTTAATTTGCTTAGCTTTATATTAAAGTTTTTTAAAAAATAATTTATGACAATTGACTAAAGCAAAATACAATTACTCTTTTTATAAACTTGATGAACCATTTCCACTTGAAAGTGGTGGCGAAATAAACGAGCCAATAATAGCCTATCATACTTATGGAAAACTAAATGAAAATAGAGATAACGTCATTGTAATATGCCATGCATTGACTGCAAATTCTGATGCTGATGATTGGTGGCACGATTTGTTTGGTAAAGGTGATGTATTTGATTGGGACAAGTATTTTATAATTTGTGGAAACAATTTAGGTTCACCGTATGGAGCAAGTTCTCCGAAGCAAATAGATCCAAAAACAAACGAAAGGTATGGACTGGATTTTCCTTTTTACACCATTCGGGATACGGCAAGATTGCATTTGAAGTTAATAGAATTCTTTGAAATAAATAAAATAAAGCTTTTAATTGGCGGTTCCTGTGGAGGCAATATTTGTCAGGAAATTGCCTACACGCTTAAGGAGAAAGTTGAAAATATGACTTTGCTATGTTGTTCAGCTAAAGAATCACCGTTGGTAATTGCTGCCAGAGAATTACTTTGCGTTTAGATCAAACAATAAATGAGAAAACAGATATTGCGGGTCAGGCAGGATTAAAGGCTTGCCGTGCGGTAGCGCTTCCATTGTATCGCACACACGCTTCCTTTAAATTCAGGCAAAAGGAAATAGATTTGGATAAGATGACAGAGTTTAGAGCAGCATCATACATAGAATACCAAGGTGATAAATTTGTTAAGCGTTTTGATGCACACTGTTATTACACATTGCTAAATGCCTTAGATACCCACAATATAGGTAGAGGGCGGGAGAGTCTTGAAAAAGCACTTGCTGAAATCACTGCGAATACTGTAGTTATAGGGTTTGATACCGATATGTTGATCCCAAAAGTGGAGCAACAATTTTTGGCTAAGCATATTCCAAATGCGGAGTATATTGAAATTAAAACGCTTTTTGGTCATGACGCTTTTTTGATAGAACACAAAGACATTACAAAAAGTATAAGAAGTAAAATAAATATTTAATATAAAAGACCTTTGTAAAAATGAAAAAAGAAACAATTGCTTTACATGGCGGCTACCAATCTGAACCAACGACAAAATCAGTTGCAGTGCCAATATATCAAACTGTTGCATATGAATTTGACAATGCACAACACGGAGCAGATTTGTTTAATCTCGCTGTTCCAGGGAATATTTATAGTAGAATAATGAACCCGACAGTTGGAGTACTTGAAGAAAGAATTGCCGCTCTTGAGGGGGGAATTGCCGCTTTGTGTACAAGCGCAGGAAGTGCAGCTATAAATTATGCTATTTTAAATATTGCAGAAGCTGGAGATAATATTGTGTCTACACCACAATTGTATGGTGGTACATATACCTTATTTGCGCATATGCTTCCAAAACAAGGAATAGAAGTTCGATTTGCTGAATCTGATGATGCAAAAGATTTGGCGAAGTTAATTGATGAAAATACAAAGGCTGTTTATTGTGAATCTATCGGAAATCCAGCGGGAAACATTTGCGATTTAGCTAAGATTGCCAAAGCGGCTCATGCCAAAGGGGTGCCCGTAATTTGTGACAATACAGTTGCTTCACCAGCGTTGATAAACCCGATTGAACATGGAGTTGACATAGTTGTGCATTCATTGACAAAATATATTGGAGGACACGGAACGACTTTAGGCGGTGTTATCGTTGACAGTGGTAAATTTGATTGGGTAAAGCACGCTGATCGTTTCCCACAATTCAATACACCTGAACCTTCTTATCACGGGGTAGTTTACACAGAAGCTATGGGTCCTGCTGCGTACATTGCAAGAGCTAGAACAGTGGCTTTGAGAAATACGGGTTCTGCCTTATCCGCATTGGCAGCTTTCCAAATATTGCAAGGTCTGGAAACGCTGAATCTAAGAATGGAGCGTCATTGCGAAAACGCTTTGAAAGTTGCCAAGTATTTAGAAAAACACAAGCAAGTTTCTTGGGTCAAATTTGGTGGTTTGAAATCCAGCCCTTATCACAAATTGGCTAAAAAATATTGTGGAGGTGTACCTTCCTCTTTAATGAGTTTTGGAATTAAAGGTGGTTATAAAAAAGCCGAAAAGTTTTACGATGCTTTGGGTATTTTTAAGAGATTGGTGAATATCGGAGATGCAAAATCGCTTGCTTGTCATCCTGCTTCAACGACTCACAGACAAATGACTGTTAAGGAACAAGCATCGGCAGGAGTTACGCAAGATTTGCTAAGACTCTGTGTTGGAATAGAACACATTGACGATCTATTGCAAGATTTAGAACAAGCATTTAAAGCAGCGAATAAAAGAAAATAAAATTTATTTTAAAGATATTTGACGATTAATCAGTGCCCTCTATTCATTTATGAATAGGGGGCTTTTTCTTTGTCACCAAGAGTCTAAAACAGTAGTGATAAAATTTTGAAGTTTTAGATTTTAATTCTTACTTTCAAGTCACTAATCCAATTTTTGAATTGCTTACATCTGCTGACCTTGAAGAAGACAGCGGGAATACTAAAGCTACAGATGCTTTAGGGAATGATTACACTACAGGATGGCTACGAAGTACTTTTTATCTGTGAAAATCTGTGTCATCTGTGGTGAGAAAATGTGGTTAAATACTATTCTCAACTTTTAATCCGTTAATGGATAAAAAAGTGAATGAAGAAAATTATCTTTTTGCTATTGATAATGATCTCCTGTAAACAAGCTGATACAAGCGTAGATAAATCATTAAAGGATTCAAATGATTACCTAAAAGATGTATTTCAGTATAAATATAGGACGCTTAATCATCGAAGAAGCAGGTTTACAAACT
>JAHDGP010000381.1 GCA_020627525.1 Bacteroidota bacterium | reverse complement strand
ATGTTCCACAACAATAATCCGATTATCAATACATTAATTGGAATGCATTTACCCAAAAAACGTCCTATGGATAATGTTTTGATGGATTTGCATTTACCGCAAGAAGAAGAGTTTGCTTTAGGCAATATTTCAAAACACAGTTGTTACCACTGGTGGACTTTTCCGAACAAAATGAAAGATTATTTTAATAAATATGCTTTATTGGAAAATTTGTCAAGTCAGGAATACTCAGAGCTAAAAAAAGCCTATTTGTTTTTATTAAAAAAAGTATCACTTGCAAATTCAGATAAAAACTTGCTAATAAAGAATCCAGTAAATACAGGTCGTATACCAATGTTGTTAGAATTGTTTCCAAACGCAAAGTTTATTTATTTAGAACGCAATCCTTCCGAAGTTTATCATTCCACATTAAAGCTGCATTTGCGATTGATTGAAAGGTTTTCATTTCAAAAGTATAATGAACGTGAAATTGAGGCAAACACCTTAATATTTTACAGGAAAATAATGGAAAAATATCAAAATGATAAACAATTGATTCCAAAAGAAAATTTATTTGAATTGACTTATGAATCAATGCTGAATAAACCATTAAAGACAGTTAGAAATATTTATGCTGCCTTCGATTTGAAAAAATTTGATATTGCGAAAAATAATTTTCAAACCTTTATTGCGTCTCAAAAGAATTTCAAATGCGATCATTATAACATCAAAAAAGATTTTCACCTGGAACTTCAATCCTTTCTTGAAAATAAAAGTTTAGAGCAAGCAGCTTTCATAGCAAACTGAACTTCTTACATTCTATAAATTAATGATGTACATCGCCACACCCATACTCATCTAAAATATCTTGCCACTCATCTCGTTCAGTAATGTCAATTATTTTTTGTGAAATTCGATTTGTCAATTCATTGTGTTTTTTTGGCAAAGCAAAAGCATAAAACTGCACATCAAATTTTCTAGGTAAAATTGTAAGTTGATTATAATCTTTGTTGTTTAAAATTTGATAACGAACAATTGGCTCGTCATAAATAAATGCATCTATCTCATTCGTTTTTATGGCATTTAATCCAGTGCTATATTTGTTGTATAAATGCACTTCTTTGAAAAAATGTTCTTTTAAGTATTGCGCAGAACTAGACCGCTCAATACTCCCCACAGGACGTTCTTTGAAATCCTGCAAACTCGAATTGTCCGAACTCAGGCGATTTACAGTTAAGGAGGAGGCAACACTTGCAGTCAATCCGGAGATAAATAGTAAGCCACTAAACATCCAAATTAATGCAACAATTTTTCCACCTCTTGAAACGGGCGTTTTGTCACCATAACCCACTGTTGTCATTGTCACCACAGACCACCAAATACCGTCTTTTATACCATGATAATCATTTCTAAACTTTTCAGGATTCTCGTTTCTTTCAAAAACCCATATTAATACTCCAAACAATAAAATAAAGGTTATTAAGAATAAAAAACCACTCCAAAAGTTGACTGAGAAAATAGACCTCAAAAAATCTCTCATTTTTTCTAAAGGTGATTTTTTCCCTTTCACAATTACCGAGTGAGAAGCATAAAATGAATGGGTGAAATCCATTATTTTAATTCGCTTACTTGTAATGGTCAATGGATTTATACTAATATCTATTCCTCCTGTTGATACAGAATCTAACATTTCACCAAAGGGCATAGAAACATATTTGAATGGAATGTGCAACTCTTTTGCACAGCGATTCCACAACCAGACGGAAATACCTTCCAGGTGATTGTCTTCCTCGATTACAAAGGGTGGGGAAGGTCTGTAAGCCACCAATAAAGTGTCATTCGATAATTGACACTGTGCTGAAAGCATACTTATCACAAAAATAAAGATTGTAAAATATCGAATCATATCTAGTTAGTTCTGCTTCAAATATGGTAAAATTTTTACAGATTTTTGCGTTGCTGTGTCTATACAGATCATTTTATGTCTAAAATACGTATTGTAAAATATCTAAATGTCAAATTTATGAATAAGCTGGGAATCATATTGTTGCTTTTTACTTTGGTACTATCTTCTTGCTCAAAAGATTATTATCAAATCAGCAGTTTTAAAGATAAGACAAGGAATCATCAAAAAATAGCTGTTTTACCTGTCGAAATGGTTTTTTCGGGCTTAAAACCATTTGATTTATCTGATGAAGAAATTCAACAACAAGAAGAGGCGGAAAGTAAAGCGTTTCAAATTTCATTGCACAATGAACTACTTAAACGCAAAGAAAATTCCAAAAAAGGACCACATATTCAATTGATGAGGACTTCGCAAATCAATAAAATTATTGAAGAACAGATGTCCATAAAAGATTCTTGGGCGGAAACTCCAGAAGATATGGCAAAGTTGCTTGGGGTTGATGCTGTTTTGCGTTCAAGAGTCGAGAAAAAACGATACTTTTCAGATTTGGCTTCCTACGGCATTGATGTTGCTTCTAAACTTATTGGACTGTTAGCCAAGGATATAGGGATCTTTGCTGCTGGTCAATCAATGAAAAAATCCAACGACATCTATGGTAGGTATGAATTGATCGAAGGAAGCTCAGAGGAAATTCTTTGGTCTGTTTCATTTGAAGATGCTGCAAATTACAAAAATCCTGCGGAAGAAATAATAAATGGGCTCAACGAAAAGGCTGCCAAACGATTTCCCTATAAGAAGCGAAAATAAGTATTTTATATTTAATTGTTAATATATTAAGATAATATAAAATGTGTATTTTTAACCTTATTTAGTAGCAAATAATTGTACATTTTTTACTTATTTATCAATATTTCTTATCTTTACATCACAAGAGAAATCCTTTCTCAATCAGCCTGTTTTTAATCTAAAATTTCTCTTTCGAGCAGATCAAGTGTTATTATTTATTATTCATCTTGATCTGCTCACTTTTTTATCAATGCTTTTCTTTTCTGGTTAAACTGTCTACTAGAAGCGTATTGTTTTGCCTTTCAGAATTAAAAATCCTTATTTTATGGCTATAAAACCATTCAAACTAGAGCGATACTATACACTTTATGAATTTTCTGCAAAACACTCACTTTGCAATTCCGATTGTGAGGCAATGAGTATTGGTGAGTTACTTTCACTTGAAGAGGGAGCCAAAGATAAATTTGACAATTTATGGTTAGGATATACAGAAACAAAGGGGCATCCCGAACTCAGACGAGATATTTCTGCAATTTATGATAAAATAAATAGTGAAAATTTACTCGTTTGTTCAGGGGCGCAAGAGCCAATATTTTTATTCTCAAAAGCAATGTTGAGTTCGAAAGATGAGGTCATTGTTCAAACACCCTGTTATCAATCTTTACAGTCTATTCCAGAAAGTATTGGTTGCAAAGTTAATAGGTGGGAAGTGATATATAAAGATGAAAAACCAACCTATGATATAGATGAATTAAAATCTATGATAAGTAGTCATACTAAAATTATTTATTTAAATACACCACATAATCCTACTGGTTTTCATTTCTCAAAAGAACAGCAGTTAGCAATTGTGGAGCTTGCAAGAGCCAATAATATTGTCATATTTTGCGATGAAGTTTATAGAGAATTGGAACACCATTCAGAATACATGATTCCTTCAATCGCCGATGTTTATGAAAATGGAGTCGCAGTTGGGGTAATGTCAAAATCATATGGATTGCCGGGGTTAAGAATCGGTTGGTTGGCATCTAAAAACAGTAAAATTTTAGAAAAAGTTGCCATTTTGAAAGAATATACAACCATTTGCAATGCTGCTCCAAGTGAATTTTTGGCAGGAGTAGCCCTGAGAAACAGAAAAAAAATTTTAGCTCGAAACCTTCAAATTGTTCTAAACAATTTGCCATTTTACGATGCATTTTTTGATAAGTATTCAGACCTTTTTTCTTGGTACAAGCCCAATGCTGGACCTATTGCATTTGTAAAAATGAAATTTGATAATGACGATATGGCGTTTGCAGAACAAGCATTAAAAGAGAAAAAACTACTTTTATTGCCAGGCGAAATTTATGATTTTAAAGGATATTTTAGAATTGGTTTTGGTAGAAAAAAAATACCTCAAGCTCTAAATATATTTGAAGAATTTATTTGCGAAAACATCATAAAATAATAACTCACAACTTTAAAGGTTAAGAATATAAAATGAATATAATCAGAACTCCGAAGGAGTGAAATTATCCTACAAAAATTTATGAAAACAATCAGAACTCC
>JAHDGP010000380.1 GCA_020627525.1 Bacteroidota bacterium | reverse complement strand
ATGATTTTTTAATATAGGAATATGTTGTGAAATTATACAATTTTGCTTTGTTTCTTTTGAGATAATTTAAACAAAACAAAGTTGATTTGAGTTAAATGTTTACTATTTTGTATATGTATTTTTAGTTCATGTCTAATAATGAAGTGTCAATTTTAAACATACTTTAGCAAGTTACTTGCGAAACAGAAGGCATTGTAAAAATTTATTTATCTTGAAATCTTGGATAACTTAGGTCATAGTACTTATCATTTGTATTTTTGTACTAAAATTATCAATCTTAACTTTCTTTTGCCCAAGTACTTAAGTTTAAATTACTATCAAATTATGATCATAAAGCATACAATTTTTAGTTTAATGGCTTTGGCCGTTGGTTTTATAAATTTATCTGCACAAGAGGATTTTTCATTCATCCAAAAGTATGAAATACCTGTTATGAAAGATGGAGCGACTTTAGATTATGCTTGGTCTGGAGGATTTAGCAATCCGCAATTTTTTCGGGTAGATGTAAACAATGACTCTGCCCTTGATTTGGTGATATTTGATCGTGCTGATAGTCAGTTTTTGACTTTTATAAATAATGATAATGTTTTTCAATTAGATGATAAGCAAATTCTTAATTATCCTGAGATAAACTCTTGGGCTGTTTTTGAAGATTATAACTGCGATGGCATAACAGACTTATTTGCGCCCAATGGACCAGGAATTACTGTATATGATGGTTATTTTAATGAAAAAAATCAGTTGAGTTTTACACTTGCTGTAGAAAATATAGAAGGTCCAAACGAACAACAGTATTTGTTTAATGAAAATGCATATCCAGCAATCAAGGATTTTGACGGTGATGGAAAACTAGATATTTTAGACTTTAAACCCAATAGTGGTTTTATGTATTTGTATAAAAATGTCTCTAATGATTGTGAGCCTTTAACGTTGGAAGTTTCTGACTCTTGCTGGGGTGATTTTTTTGAAAACGGAATTGAAAAAAAAGCTATTTTGGATACTGTCTGTGGAGGCGGGGATGCTCCTCTTCCTTTGGATGAATTTGGAAATTTAATAGATGAAAGAGGAATCCATCCTGGATCTACTATCCAAGCAGTTGATTTTAACAATGATCAGGCTTATGATGTTTTAATTGGAAATATTATGTTCAATTCATTGTTGTTTATGAACAACACAGGTTCGCAACAGGATGCCCATATTTCTAGTCAAGATTCTGCTTTTCCGTCTTACAATGAAGCTGTTAATATACAGTCATTTCCAGCAGCTTTCAATATAGATATTGACTTTGATGGTTTGAAAGATTTGCTTGTTTCACCATTTAACATAAATGCATTGGACCCCTATTTTACTTGTTGGTATTATAAAAATATTGGAACAACAGATAAAGCTGAGTTTGAATTAAAAAATAAATCATTTATGATAGATCAAAGTTTTGATGTTGGATTGAATGCACATCCAGCATTTTTTGACTACAATGGTGATGGATTAAAAGATTTGGTGATAGGAAATAAAAGCTCTACTATTTTTGAAGGTTTGAAAAAAGCTTCTTTGACATTATATGAAAATGTTGGAACACAGACAGAACCAGCATTTGAGTTTGTTACAAATGATTACTTAGGATTGACGGAATATGGATTATTGGATATTGTTCCTGCGTTTGGGGACATAAATGGCGACGGAGCGGAGGAATTATTCCTTGGAATGTCTGGCTTTTCCGATCCATCTGGTGATTTTAACGGCACTTTGGTATATTTCGAAAACTTGGGAAGCAGTTCGGGCGAAGCTAACTTTGGTCTTCCTCAATTTAAATATAAAGACATTGATGTGGGGCAATTTAGCGCTCCTACCTTGTTTGATGTCAATGACGATGGTAAAATGGATTTGATAATTGGAAAGGTCTCAGGGTTACTGCATTATTATGAAAATATAGGAACAACAACGGTGCCTGAATTTGCAGAACCGAATAAATCATGGGGAAAAGTTTCAGTTGGGACGACTTTGTCTGGTTTTTCTGTGCCACAACTGTTTAGGTCAGATGCTTTTGATGGAATACAATTGATAATGGGATCAGAGCCGGGAGACCTTAAATGGTATGAAATAGATGCAGAAGGTCTGGCGATTGACTCCTTTAAACTGTCAAAACACAATTTTGAAAAGCAATACGGGAGATTAACCAGCCCGGCTTTGGCTGATTTAACTGGGGATGGCATACCAGAGTTAATAGCTGGAACAAGGCGTGGAGGAATCATAGGATTCTCTTGGGAAGAAAAGGAAGTGATGGATGGAATTGAACAAATTGAAAACACTAAAACTGAATTGGTAATTTATCCAACTCCAGCAGATGATTATTTAAACATTGAAATATCTGATAACAATACAGAAGTAAAATCTGTAGAATTATATACTTCTAATGGGAAAGTTGTTTTTTCTCGAAACTATTCTGATTTTTCTCGTCCCAATTATATAAATACTTCTGATCTAATTTCAGGCATTTATTTATTAAAAGTCAATTTTAATGATCATTCAATTTCTAGAAAAATTCTCATTCAACATTAGTTTAAATTTGGTATTTTAGTTTTTATAATGAAAAAATATGTTGAACCCATTGGATATTTTTGAGTTAATCTTAGTCAAATTATATGAAATTAGAATACGTTGATTTCTTTCAATGTATGAATTGGACTGAATTTTGTAAATTATTACTACATAACAAATCAATGCTGGAATAAATAGAGAATGCCAAATTATCATTTAACAGAATTAATAGGTTCATTAAGTAAAGAGGAACTGCGTAATTTTAAAATTTACGTAAGTCGTATTAATGGTCAATCAGATGGCGATAGTAAAAACTTGGCATTGTTTGATTTTATTAAGTTGGGTGATCATGATGAATTTAGTGATAAATTGCTCAAAAAGCTTTACCCTGATTCAAATAAGAATGCTTTTTATCGACTTAAAAACCGTTTGATCAATGATATTGAGCAAAGTTTGTTGTTACTTAACAGGAATAAAGATCCTCGATTTAAAGTTTACAATACCATTCAATTGGCAAATATATTTCGGTACAAATCCGATTATGACCAAGCATTCAAGTACCTAGTAAAAGCTGAAAAAGCAGCTGAAAAATATGGTTATCAAGATTTGCTGGATATTATTTATTCAGAGATTTTAAACTTAGCGGGAGATTATTACAAAATTGATCCGCAATATTATATTGAAAAGAAAAGAGAAAACTATGAAGTATTGGGCAAAGAGCAGGAAGTTGACTTCCTGATCGCTGCTATCAATCACAAAATGCGTAGTACAAACTACGATAGCAGGGAGGATTTTGGCGATGAGTTGGAAAATATTATTGAAGATTTGTCCATTAGTAAAGATGTCTCTAAAAACCCTGATGTTCAATTTAAGATTCACAAATGTGTTCGAACCATTCTTTTGCAAAAAAGAGATTTTACAGGCTTAGAAGCGTATCTACTTAGTAGCTTGGAGCATTTTCAGGAAATTGGCTACTTTGATAGTGCGAGATATGAGGAGCTTTTTAGAATTTACCATTGGTTAATCAACTGTTCTCATATTGACTTTAACTTTGAGCAAGCTAAAAATTATATAGACTTATTGTACAAGGCTTTGACTGCTCATAATAAAAAGTATTTTGATAAAAACATCTGGACTTACCACGAGAGCTTGATAGTGCATTATTCCTTTACAAACCAATCTGAGCAAGCATTGAATTTGATGGAGGAGATTTTAAACAATCCAGTTTATACAGGTACTAATTTTTATGATATTTTTGTTCCATTGAACTTATCTGTTGCTTATTATAAAGAAGGGTTATTGGACAAAGCGATGGGAACTTTGGTGCCGCTTATTATTTCAAAAAACTATACCAAACTTTCGAGATTGTTCCAACTGCACATCAGTATTACAGATGTGATTTTTCATTATGAAAAGGGAGATTCTGATTATGTGATCTATAAAGTTGGTGAATTGAAGAGAATTTTCAGAAAAGAATTTAAATCACAACAATTTGAGCGTGAGAAAAAATTCTTAGCAATTATCAGTGATATAGCTTCCAAGGCAGAACCTTTCAAAAACACCAAGGTACTCAAAAAAATAAACGAATTTGTTACAGCTTCACCAAGTAATGTTACTGGAAACATTGAAGCGATCATTTTTAAATTCTGGTTTATCGCTAAAATGAATAATAAATCTTACAAAGATGTTTTGGAAGAAAATATGATCAAAGATC
>JAHDGP010000379.1:1653-4263 GCA_020627525.1 Bacteroidota bacterium | reverse complement strand
TATTTAACTAAGCTACATTAATTCTCGCATTTAAAACATTGAATCATTAAGCACACATTGAATCATTAAACACATTGAATCATTATATCATTAATCCCCAACAGGCATATGCTCCAAAAAGTACTCCGTTATCATTGTGAATAAATGCTTTCGAGTATTTTTTCCTTCATAAATACCGTGAGAACGATTTGGATAAACCATTAAGTCAAATTGAATGTCGTTGGCAATTAATTCGTTTATAATAACCTCTGCATTTTGATAATGAACATTATCATCTCCTGTTCCGTGAACCAGCAATAGGTTACCTTCTAAGTTCTTCGCATAAGTAACGGGCGAGCCCTCAATAAATTCTTCCTCATTTTCAGATTTCAATCCCATGTAACGCTCTTGGTAAATATTATCATAAAACAATTGGTTGCCCACCGGAGCCACAGAAACACCCGTTTTATAAATTTCGGGATAGCGGAATAACAAGTTCAATGTCATTGAACCTCCTCCACTCCAACCCCAAACCGCAACTTTAGACTGATCTATGAAATCCCACTCCAATACTTTCGCAGCAGCCTGAGCTTGATCTCTTGAATTGATAATTCCTACCTTTCTATAAATACTTTTTCGCCAGTCGCTCCCTTTTAAACAAGGTGTCCCCCTGTTATCCATATCTATAACAACAAAGCCTTTTTGCGTCATCATAATTTCCCACATTCCTATCCATTCATCTGTCGCAACCTGACCTGCTGGTTCTCCATAAACGTGAAAAATTACAGGATACTTTTTATTTTTATCAAAATTAGTTGGCTTCATCATTCTTCCATCTATCTCAATTCCGTCCTCCGTCGTTACTTTGAAAAATGAAACTTCTGGTAAGTCTATTCCTTTCAACTTTTCTCTATATGCTTCATTTTTCACTACATCTTTTACAACAGAATGGTCCTTTATTTTTATTAAACGAACCGTTCTTGGTTCTGAAATACTAGAGTGCGTATGAAAGGCATACTTTCCATTAGGCGAAACGTTGTACTTGTTAATTCCTGAATATTTTTCTGGAGTTAAACGCTTTAAATCTTTTCCATCCAATCCTATTCTATACAAATACCTTTGGGTTGCATTTTCAGGAGAAGCATTAAAATACAAGTAATTTTTATCAGCGACATATGTTGAAGCAACATCATAATCACCATCCGTTAACAATGTTTTTTTGCCAGAATCCACAGCCACTTTTACAACATGTCGCCATCCATCTGTTTCTGACATTCTTAAAAAATATTTTCCATCATCAACAATGTCTAATCCAACTTTACCCCATCTATTTGCAGCGGCATCCGGATAATCAATATCTACCCAAGTCTTTTCTTTCTCTTCATAAATTTCACCCAGTTTTTTTGTATTTACATTGTATTTATAAATAGTTAAGTGGTTCTGTTTTCTGTTCAATTGCTGAATTAGAAGCTCCTCTGCATTTATCCATTGCATTCTTGGAAGAAAATTTTCTTTCTCACCACCTGGAATTGGAACCCAGCTTATTTTTTTTGACTCAATATCTACAAATCCAACTTTGCAAGCTGCTGGATCTTCTCCAACTTTTGGATACTGTACTGGTATAATTTCAGAATAATTTGAACTTGTATTATCAATCATGTAAAAATCCTGAATCGCAGAAGCATCTAACTGCCAAAATGCTATTTTACTTCCATCCGTATTCCACCTAAAACCATCGCGGCATCTAAACTCCTCTTCATATACCCAATCAAAAGCTCCATTAATCGTATCAATGTTTCCATCAAAAGTCAATTGCTCTTTTGCCTCCGATTTAATATCCTCCACAAAAAGATTAAAATCTGAAACATAAGCTATAGATTTACTATCAGAACTAAATTTTGCAAACATCAAAGACGACTCTTCCATATCAGCACCAATTTGCTTTAGTTTTTTACTGGACAAATCATACACCCAATAATCGCCTTTTGAATTGGAACGCCAAACCCTTTTGGTATTTGTAAAAATTAATACCTTTTTCTTATCATCTGAAATTTGAAAACTAGCAATCCTCAAAGGTCTTTCCATTCCAGACGGAATCAAATTTTTTGCAGAAATGAAAACAGATCGTTTCTGTGATGCTGTCTCATAGCGCACCAAATCGGCAGCTTGCTCCACATCCTCTGATTTTTCCTTAGTTATATAGGCTTCACCAGCCTCTATCCATTGGAT
Organism: Bacteroidota bacterium; assembly: GCA_020627525.1. Taxonomy (GTDB): domain Bacteria; phylum Bacteroidota; class Bacteroidia; order Chitinophagales; family UBA2359; genus JAHDGP01. The sequence goes on along the minus strand of JAHDGP010000379.1, from coordinate 2,055 downwards.
TCGCTGACCATATTCTTCTTGAAATTCATCCGAATAAATTCGGTCCAATGTCAATAAACGAGTATTTTCAACCTCTTTGGCACTCTTTTTTTGTGCATTTGAAGCCTGATATATTAATAAAAATAAAACTATAATTAAAAGATTATTTGTACGCATTGAGTGATTTTTAGAATAGAATACAAAAACATCTCCAATTTATTAAAAATTGAGCAATTTTTGAACTGAAAGAGTTGTAAATCAACACAAAAGCCATAATAATATCAATAATAGTATGGAAACAATCCTTTCGAGAATGATCTTTCAAAAAGTAAAAGCTCTATCTTTGTTACGAAATTATATCATTTCCAAATTCAAAACTTAGCCTTTCAGATCTATTAATTTTGTATGTTCCACTTCAAAGCC
>JAHDGP010000379.1:0-1643 GCA_020627525.1 Bacteroidota bacterium | reverse complement strand
TTTTTAATAGCCATTGCCATATTTATAATTGAAGTATTCATTGCAATGTATGTGCACGACAAAATAATCCGCCCCTTCGTCGGCGATCTACTCGTAACCATTTTGATGTATTATTTTTTAAGAGCCTTTTGGAACCAAAACCCAAAGACCATCGCAATTGCAGTACTTCTGTTTTCCTTCTCAGTAGAAATTGCTCAATATTTTAAACTGGTAGAATTGATTGGTTTACAAAACAATAGAATGGCTGTAATTCTTATCGGAAACGTTTTCAGTTGGATTGACTTGGTTGCCTATTCAGTTGGAGCATTTATTACTTATAAGATTGATACAAATTTGTATAAGTAATTGAACAGATTATCTATAAAAATTTCAACGCATTTATACCGAAATAGTACAATTCACTTTTTCAAGATTTTTCATTTGGCAAATCTAATAAACTCAACAACTTTAATGCATCACCTATTTCAAATGACCTTGATGTTTCTTTTGGTTTCCAAGATTTTCCAAAATAGGATTTTATCAACTCTGATATAACTGCAGGACGATTCAAATTTATACTCTTACTTTTATTGATTATGCAACCACTATCCATAAACCAATTTTCCTCTTCAGAATAGAGAAAATTATCTTCAAGTTTAAAGTGAAATATTATTGGAGAATTCTTATACTCTTGTAGATAAATAACGATCTTATCAACACATTCAGAATATTGAAACGCTTTCAAATGATAGTGTTCTACCTTCCAAAGAAATGTATGATTTAACACAAAAATTTTCCTAAGTTTAGTTTTACTCATGTCTAATTCAACCAACATTGATTACATAATCAATACGACTTCCTATGTTAACTCCTAATATTCAATAAATTGATGTTGTGAAGAAAATTCTCTAATAAATTGCAGCAACTTTTCCAACTGAGATGGATATAAACCAAGTTCGGGTTCCTCTAATAAAATGATTTTTCTATTAATATCTTTTATCCCATAAATAACAATATTATTGTCAACTATTACATCTACCTTTTGAGCAATTTCTGAAATCAAGTAAAACATTCTCTTTGTCCCATCTGAAAGATGGTCAAATAACTTCCATTCAGAATTAACCTTAAATTCAAACAACATGTTTTTAACAACCATTGTATCAATTTTTCCACTTCTTTCCAGAAAAAATTGATTTAATCTAATATCCTCAATATTACTAAACTTTTGCAAAAAATCTTTTACTGAATTCAGAAAAGAATCAAAAATCAAATTTATTTCATTTCCATTTTCAACCATAGAAGATGAAATATCAGCACAAACTCTTCTTAAAAATTGTGGGTATTTCGAATTTGTAATTATTTCATACAATTCCTTAGAATAATAATTTTCATTAAATGAGAATCCAAATGTCTCTGTTAATAATGGACATTTAAAAGGTACTCCATGCTCAATAGAGATTAAATTAAAAAACAAATTAAATTTTTTCTTGTAATCAAATAAATCTTCAATCTTATCTAATACTTTTTTAGAACCATTCTTGTTTACTTCAATTTTCTTTTTATTATAAATATATCTTGGTTCATTTAATTGCATGTTATTTTTCCCATTAATTTTACTTTGCAATAAAAAGCCATATAATTCCTCATTTTCTATTCTAAGATCA
>JAHDGP010000378.1 GCA_020627525.1 Bacteroidota bacterium | reverse complement strand
TATAATATGGTCCAACAACTATGCCATATTATAAAAAAATACACATCAAAATTATCTGTAATAAATATATATACAATAATTTGCTTTATAAATGAGTGTTTTTTAATGTGGAAAACATATTTGTTGATAACTATTCAATTCATATATTAAAGACATTTAAATTATATCTATAAGTTAAATGAAGGTAATTTGATTTAATATCTATGAAGATTTTAAATTTTGTATTAAATAAAAGACAGGTATTTGAAATTATAACGACAATGTGAAAAGCAAAAAAGCAAATTCATCAATATTTGAAAATTAGCTAGTACACTAACCCTATGTTAATTTGATCTTACCACTTATTTAAAGAAAAATAGACTCTTAAAAGAATAATTTGCTGCACCTTAGCACTGTTTCCATAGAAGAATTATAATTGCATTATGCAGAATTAAAGCGCAAATTGAACCATAACGCCTTGCGGATACAGTATAATTGATCAGCAACTTTTGTTAGGGCTTGTTGGACTTTCAGCATTGAGTCTCAAAAAGTAGGATTGGTTCTCAACAAAGCTTTTAAGAACGATCTTTTAACATTTGTAAATACAGTGAATTTTGACAACCTTCGTTTTGACAAGCTTGAAAATAATATAGAGTACCATGTGAAAATTCAACATAGAAATCACCTGGATATTATTTCATCAGAAAATTTACATGCAACTTCTGTTATGATTTTCAAAAACAAGGTGCAGCGGCAATAGAGAGTTTACAATAAATGCAATTGGGAGATGAACAATATGGAATGATGACAGGTAATACGAATTTGAATATAAGTGTTTAGGGATGCAGCATAAATAAGTGTCCGATTTTGAGCCGCGGCGGCGGACCGCAAAAAGATTTTTTAAAATAAGAGGCAGAAAACGTAGTCCTAGCAGGGCTATGGCGAGGCTTTCTAACGAATTATTTTGAAAAATATTGACGATGAAAACGGACAGTTATTAATGCTGTATCCCTTAATTTCGTATAATTATTTAAAAGATCAAGTTATTCAAACCACCGACTATGACTTTTGGTATAACAGTCAAACTTCCGAAAAAGGGTAAAGCTCATCACTCATTACTCATCACTGATAACTCAAATGGATCTGCTTCTGATAATTTTAAAGGATAAAAATCTTTAACAATTTTCAATTCTTCTTTATTCAATAAAGTGAGTGGCTTGTTAAATTTTTGCTCAGCAAGTTGGTTGCGTAAATGATTATATCCAGCTCTAATTTCATTGTAGATATGTATATAACTTTTATAAGTAGTACCTGTATCATTTTGCAATGAAACAACTGCTTTTTGTGGAGAATCCGAAAAATTAGGATCGACACCATTGTTGTCTAAATGCTTTATTATAATGGATTTTAAGTCTGCAATTTGCATGTTTTCATTTTCAACAAGCAACTGGTCTTTGGCATTGATTAAAATTTCCAATACATTGCGTTTATGAACTGGAGGTGGTTCTTGCGTTTTAATCAATGGTGGCAAAGTTACCAATATACCTTTGTCAATATCCATGGTTGTGGTAACAAGAAAAAATATCAACAATAGAAAAGCAATGTCAGCCATTGATGATGCATTTATTTCAGAAGCTTCTCTTTTTCTCATGATAACATTTTTAAGTTAAAAAAAACTGTTTAGGGATAGTTGCTAATTTTGAATGCCTAAAGTTTTTGTTTGTATTGAAGACATAAAGATTTACACGGAATGACTCTAAAAACAAATTTGTATTTTAGGATTATTGTTGTTCTATATTTTTATAATCGTAAAATTTTAAAAAAGATACAATTGAAGAATTGGTTTTTACTTTTGCAACAATGTTGCGCTTACCAGATTAACACAAATGTTATTTGGTGGAGACAATGCATCCAAAAGCTCCCGCCTGGGGTGACATCTTTGTCTAAAGCCTGTTTAGTTAAAAGGTATTGCTCCGTTGGAACTTGAATCTTAATAGTTGCTTACTCAACAGGTTAAGCTCCTCTGAAGCTAATAGATAAAATATTTTTTATATGTTGTTTGTTTCTCCAAAATGTCTAGTTGTGTGGTTTCAAATATTGTTTAGCAACTAAACAGTCTTTTAATTTACACTTTTTTTGTTCTGTCAGCACTTGAAATAAGAAGTTGAGATCAATTTTAAATGAGGATCCATATTTGTAATCAGTTGTAATATAGTGAGTTAGGTTGTGTTGGGCTTTGTTGAAAGAACCTTGTTTTGATAAATATTCGATGCTTGGATTTAAGAAAAATGTTTATTTAATATTATCTTTGCGATGCAGATAATAATCAAAACATGTAACCATTTGCATAAATTTGACCTCTAAACAGAGGTATAATTATTTGTCAATTTATCACTGAAATAAATGAAAACAATATTTTTACATATTGGACAACACAAAACAGGATCAACTTCAATTCAAAATTTCTGTAGACGTAATAAAAGAGTTTTGAATACCATGGGCTATGGGTATCCTGGAAATGGCAATCAACATGATTTTTGCCAAGCTGTTCTTAAAGAAGATACTCCAGAAATAGTGTCTTACTTAGGTAAAATTGAGTACCGTAGATTTGAAAAGTATATAATTAGTTCGGAGAGTTTTTGTAAATGTACGCCTCAAAATTTAGAGAACTTTGCTAAGGTTCTAAAAAGACGAGGTTGGAATGTTCGAGTTATAGTATACTTAAGAAGACAAGATAAAGCGATTGAATCTATTTATACACAAATGTTGAAGAACGGTAAAATCAAGATTTCTATAAATGATTATATCAGAAAGTCTGATTTTAGAAACCTTCATTATGGCAAGTTTTTAGACGGTTGGAGTGAAATTTTTGGAAAAGAGAATATTAAAATTCTATTATTTGATAAAGTTAAATTGGGATTGCTAAAGAGTTTTTTGCGCAGTATTGGAATCAAGGCACGAAAAAGACATGATCGTTTTATATTTGTAAAAGGTAAAAAGAATGCTAAGCCTACCGCTGAAGAGTTTCAAAAATTATTAGAAGTAAACAATTTTGAAACGAATATCTACAAAAAGATAAATGAAAAAAGTAAAAGAGTTTCTTACAGTTTAATTTCCCCCCAAGACTCAGAATACATATTGAGACAGTTTGAGAAAGAAAATAAATATGTAGCTAAAAATTACTTCAATGCTGCCAGTTTGTTCTAGTACAATAACCCTCTAATTTCGCTATATTAAGACGGTGTTATTATTAGCTCATGCAAGACGGAAAAAACGATATTATGCCTTAGTTCAAACTAATCTATTTTAGTAAAAGAAAGAGGTTAATTACCTGCTATGTTCCTATGAAATAAAGGAAAGAGGTTAATCACCTGCTATGTTCCTATGAAATAAAAGAAAGTGGTCGTTCGCACTACGCAGAAAGGTTGCGTAATACCCAATTACCTTTGGATTATCATTAAAAAACAAATAACTTAGTACAATGGTAACAGGTAAAACATTCATCGAATTAGGATTCAAACCAGGAAAGTGGTTTAAAGAAGCATTGGCGTTTGCAAATGAGAACAATTTAGAAGGAAAATTTTTAAACGATTACCTAGAAACAGTTTGCCCACAAATAATAGATCCTTACGAAGAGCCATTAGATTATTACAAAAACATTCGAGCAGAAACGGAAGAAGAAGTGTCAAATGTGCAGCAGGTGTTTAATACAATGAAAGAGCTAATGAAGACACCGACACTTACCAAAGGTGCCATTATGCCTGATGCTTGTCCAACAGGAACAAAAGGTCAAATTCCAGTAGGAGGAATAGTTGTTGCAAAAAATGCTATCCATCCAGCAATGCATAGTGCCGATATTTGCTGTTCCGTAATGATGACAAATTTTGGTCACGTTGATCCAAAGCAAGTATTAGATGCAGCACATGCAGTAACACACTTTGGAGGTGGAGGACGAAACGATGATCTCTTTGAATTGCCTAAAGAATTAGAAGAAAAATACAAGAATAACTATTTCTTAAATTCTGAGAGAAGCCTAAATTTCGCCAAAACACATTTAGGAACACAAGGAGATGGCAACCACTTTTTGTTTATTGGAAAATCTGAGCAAACAGGAGAAACGATTATGGTAACGCACCATGGAAGCCGTGGTTTTGGAGCCAATCTTTATAACAATGGTATGAAAGTAGCTGATAGATTTAGAAGAGAAATTTCACCAAAAACATTAAAGACCAATGCCTGGATTCCTTATGACACTGAAGAAGGGGAAGCTTATTGGGAAGCATTGCAACTGGTTAGAGA
>JAHDGP010000377.1 GCA_020627525.1 Bacteroidota bacterium | reverse complement strand
AACGCATTTATTTTCATCACGTATTAAAAAAATTTCAAGATTCTGAAGTTATCAAAAAAGAAAAAAACTAATAACGTTTGGAATATTGAATATTTTTTCGTACTAGGTGCCTTCTTCCTATAGGAAGAAGGCGAGTTAGTCGAATCGGGGTAATTTTCAAAAGAAAACAGTCTTGAATCTAAAAATTTTTAAGACTTTTTCGATTATAAATTAGATCGCAATATTGATTAGAAATTTGAAGGTCAAAATATGAAAACATTCGTTCGAGAAATTGAAATCAAAGACGTTGAATTAATTGCAGATTATTGGTCAAACGCTAATGCTGAATATCTAAAAGGAATGGGTGCTGATATAAACAAACTTCCTAAGAGAAGCGATTTTATACAAATGCTGACTAACCAAATTCAATCTGATTATTTAGAGAAAAAATCTTATGCCGTCATTTGGGAAATGGATGAGAAACAAATTGGTCATTCCAACATAAACGATATTGATTTTGGAAACAATGCCAATATGCATTTACATCTATGGAATGGCTCAAATAGAAAGAGAGGTTTAGGGACTGAATTTGTAAAAAAATCACTTCCTTTCTATTTTGAAAAATTCAATCTAAAGGAAATTATTTGCGAGCCTTATGCCTTAAATATTGCCCCAAATAAAACGCTTGAAAAAGTTGGATTCGAGTTTGTCAAAAAATACAAAACCATTCCTGGTTCACTAAACTTTGAACAAGAAGTAAATCAATGGAAATTTTCCAAAGAAAAATTATCGGTTTTGGGTTATTTGTAGTGAAAATCATATTAATTTTCTTTAGAATTGTAAAGAAAAACCGATTATGAAAAAATTACTATCACTGATTCCACTTTTATCATTATTTATTCTTATCAAGTGTTCAACTCAAAAAAACATTCCACCAAAATATCAATCAGAAAATTTAAAGATTGAAAAACTTTCTAAAAATACCTTTGTTCATATTTCTTATTTAAAAGAATACAACAATTTTCCTTGCAATGGATTGGTGTTTTACGATAGTGGTGAAGCTATAATATTCGATTCTCCAACAGAAAACAGAGCTTCAAAAGAACTGATTGACTGGGTTAAAAATGAATTGAATTGCGAAATCAAAGCAATAGTTGTAAATCATTTTCACATTGATTGCCTTGGTGGTTTAAAGGAGTTTCACGAAAACGACATTCCATCATATGCTAATAATATGACTTTAAAGCTTGCCAACTCACCCAAAGCGCACAATAACACTGTTCCCAAAATTGGCTTCGATGACAGCCTGCATTTAACTGTAGGAAATAAAATAGTTGAAAACAAGTATTTTGGACAAGGACACTCTTCTGACAACATCGTCAGTTATATTCCAAGCGAAAAAACAATGTTTGGAGGTTGTATGATCAAAGCTCTTAACGCGCGTAAAGGAAACTTGAAAGATGCCAACGTAAAAGAATGGTCCAATACGGTCGCTAAAGTCAAACTTGAATACGCTGAAAATTTAAAATTCATAGTACCAGGACATGGAAAACCTGGAGGTACCGATCTGCTTGATTACACAATTGAACTATTTAAAGAAAAATAGTAATTTTTACAGCAATATCCATCGAATTCACTCGCAACATTTCAATAAATTATTTGTACTTTTATTTTAAGTATTTTAACAAAAGTAATTGTGTAAATCAAAATAGAACTCTTGATTACATTTGTGTGAATACATAACAACTTCAAATACAAATATCAATGATAAAAATCGCCATACAAGGAATCAAAGGATCTTTCCATGAAATAGCAGCTTACAAGTTTTTTGGTGAAAGACAAGCACTAGAAACGTTAGAATGCCATTCTTTTCAAGAAATGTTTCGATCCTTTAAAAATAATAAAAGTGTTTATGGTGTTATGGCTATTGAAAACACAGTTGCTGGAAGCATTTTACCAAATTATTCGAAATTAATGAACTCCCAAATGCAAATTATTGGAGAAGTTTACTTGAGAATTGAACAAAACCTGTTGGCTTTGCCTAATGTTTCTCTCGATGAAATAACAGAAGTCCGCTCCCACCCTATGGCATTGCTACAATGCCTCAAATTTTTTGAAAATTACCCCAATATCAAATTGACGGAAACGGCAGATACTGCTTTAAGTGCTAAAGAATTAGCTGAAAATCCTTCCAACAAAAACACAGCCGCTATTGCCAGTTTTTTGGCAGCAGACAGATATAAATTAAATGTATTAGCAGCAGGAATTGAAACGAATAAAAGAAATTTCACCAGATTCTTGGTATTGCAAAATAATGAACTGCTAAGTCAAAAAGATCAAGTTATAAACAAGGCGTCTATTTGGTTTAAAACAGGCCATACACCTGGTTCTTTAGCTACAATTTTAAGAATTTTTGCAGATAACAATATCAACTTGACAAAAATACAATCCCTGCCCGTAATAGGCAGGGAATGGGAGTATTTGTTTTTATCGGATTTAGAGTTTGGAGAATCATCAGATTTTGAAACAGCCTTAAGTCAGGCAGAACAATATTTCAGCGAAATCCAAATCTTAGGAAAATACCAAAAAGGTATAAAGTTTAGAACTGTATAAGAGGTAAGATCAAATTAACCATTATGATTGTCATCATTTTGAAATACAAGTTAATGGTTTTTAATTGGTCTTACTCACTTAAGCGTTTATCTTAAAATTTCAGCTCCTCCAATTAAAATACCGTTTTGTAAATTATAGGCAGTAGGAATTTTCAATTGATGTTCTTTTCCATTGCTCACAAAATCAATATGCATTTGGTAAACCGTTTGCTTCAACTGGAAATCATTTACAGGAACAACATCCACCTGAATATTCTTCAATTCTGAGTTTGCCCAATTAATTCCGTACTGTGATTCCCCTTTTTTTAATAAATTATTGAAAAAAGAACCTGTTAAAGCATTGTTATTTTGAGACCAAGAATTCAAAGTCCTATAAACAAAGCCCAGAGTTGTTGCTTTTTGTTCAGCAGTAAGTTCTACCGTATTAACCATAGCCTCAAACTCAGATTGGTTTCTATTATTGATAATACATTGAGAAAATTTGCTTAAGTCCTTAGATTTAAAAGCGTTAAAAACCTCCGTCGCAAGTACATTGGGATCTTTAGTTCTTCCATTGATAAGACCTGCAACAGCAGATTTTGCACTATTTGAGCCAGATTTAACGGCATCTTTAGTTTTGGAAATTGCAGATTTTGCGGTATTCTTGGCAGTATTGGTTTCTGATGAGCATCCGCATAGAGCGAAAATGGCAATAGCCATTGCTACAGTTAAAAATCTCATTATAAAGTTGTTTAGATTTATAAACTAGAAAATATTTTTAGACAATTTCACCTTATGTTGGTGAAATTTTGTGCAAAGCTATTAATTACTTGCACCAATACTTCCTTTTAGCCTACTTATTTGTGTATTCCAGAAAATTTGTTGGTCTTCTACATCGTAATCCTCTAAAAATTCAGTGATAAACAAGATGGTATCATTGCTTATTTCAGATTTTTCAATTCGAAACTCCAGAAACTCTCCTTCCTCACTATCTTCCATTTTATATTTTACGATATGATCTTCAATAAATTCAATTATAGTTGCTTCTTCTTCTGAACCGTCCCAGCTAAATTTATAATCATCTTCTATACTGTCCACATGGTCCGCAAACCACTGTGTTAGCCCTTCTGGGGTTGTTAAGAAATTAAACAATATTGCTGGTGATGATCTGATTGCAAAATCGAATACAATTTTTTTCCTTTCTGACATACTTCACTTTAATTTTCAAAATTTCAGATGTTAGAACGGTTCGTGGGGTTCTATTCTAAACAAACGAGGTCGCAATTATAACAATAATTCGCAGTAATCAAAATCAATATCGAATAAATATTGTATAAAATAGCATTTTTTTTCCCTAATTGGGAAAAAATTGTTTCAACTATCCTCTGAATGGATTACATTTGTCAGTGTTAACCTAATGTTATGATTATAAAAATTCAAAAGGATGACATATTTTATTTCACAATTTTTTGTTAACACCCTTAATCTTCCAACCCTAAAAACCGAAAATAAAGCATGAGGCAGTTAAAAATTACTAAATCTATTACCAACAGGGAGTCCCAGTCCCTTGAGAAATATTTACAAGAAATTGGTAAAGTAGATCTTTTAACCCCAGAACAAGAAGTTGATCTTGCGAGAAGGATCAAACAAGGAGACCAAGATGCGCTTGAAGAATTAACAAAAGCAAATCTTCGTTTTGTGGTATCGGTAGCCAAACAATACCAAAACCAAGGATTATC
>JAHDGP010000376.1 GCA_020627525.1 Bacteroidota bacterium | reverse complement strand
CTAGAAGCAAATGATAAAATTTCTGGAAAATGTGTTCAGTTCTTAACGAAAGATACTTCTCTAAATGCATATGTCACAAAAATAGAGGAGGTAAAGGGCAGTTATGAAAAAATAAAATCCAATACAGAGGGAAAAAAGCTAACGGAGGAGGCTAATAAAATAGGAACTGATTTAGAACTTTTGATAGAGACTGTTTCTAATTTAAAAATAGAAGATGCGACTCAGACCACAAAAATCCTAGACAGAATTACCGCTTTATTTGCGCAGCTAAATCAAGTTAAAGCTGCATTGAATAAAAAAATGAAAGAGCTGTTTTCTAAAGAAGCAGTTTCCGAATTCAATGCACAATTGAAATTGCTGGACCAGGGAATGATCAGCTATCTTAATTTGGTTGAAACGCCTGCTCAGTGTGATGAATACCAAACTAAGCTGATGATTCAATTGGAAGAATTGGAAGGCAAATATTCAGAGTTCAGCGAGTTTATCGAACAAATTGCTGAAAAAAGAGAAGGTTTGTATAATGCCTTTGATGCTAGGAAAATTCAGATAGTTGAAAAGACAAATAAACGCAGCTCAGCATTGCAAGCATCTGCTGAAAGGATATTGAACGGAATCAATAACAAAGTGGCTCAGTTCGATTCAGCAGAAGAGATTCATGGCTTTTTTGCTTCTGATTTTCTTATTGGAAAGGTTCGTGATATTGTCAAGCAATTACTAGAAATCAAAGACCCTGTAAAGGCAGATGATATTAATAACAAACTGAAAAGCTTACAGGAAGAAAGCATCCGTCAATTAAAAGATAAAAAAGAACTTTTTGTTGATGGAAAAGACATTATAAAATTTGGAGAAAATGCCTTTAATGTAAATACTCAAACGCTGGATTTCACCATTGTTCCAAAAGACAATGACTTGCTTTTACACCTTACTGGAACAAATTTTTATGAAGTAATAACTGACAAAGACTTCCACGATTGCGAGCCTGTTTGGAACCAAGCTTTTAAATCAGAATCTAATAAGGTTTATAGAAGTGAATACCTCGCTTGGGAAATATTCAAACAACATGGTATTATCTCTGAAGATAAAATCAAAGAAATTATACAAGTTGAATCCAAGCAAAGAATCGAAGAAGGGTATGTAAATGGAATCCACGATGAAGATGCATTAAACATTTACAATAAATTTATATCCATCCATAAAAAAATAGAAAGCCTTGCATTTACCCCAAACATTAGAGCCATTGGAATTCTTGCTTGGGAAAATGGTATTGATAAAAATGACAAAACAAAATTATTCAAAGAGCTTCAAGCAACAGGAGCAATACTTAAGGTCTTCCCCTCAAAGCAAAAATTTGAACATCTTAGAAATAGAATCTCCGATTTGATTTCTGATTTTATTATTAATAATTCATTGATAATAGAAAATAAAATTTCACAGGTAGCTAGTTTTATACTAAACAATTTTATCATTCGCAGTCATTTTCAAATTAGTATTTCAGCACAAAAAATCATTCAAGACTTCAAGTCAAAATTAAAAGGCAAAAGTGCTACAAAAAATTACACCGACTCAATAGATCAAGTAAAGGAGGATGCAATAGCTTTGTTTCACCTCAATCAACAATGGTTGTTATCATTGGATTACTTAGCAGATTTCGACGAAGGCTATGTAAAGGAGGCAGCCGTTGTTTTATCTTGTGATTTGTTTGAAGCTAAAAATGTACACAAAATAAAACTGGAAAGCTCGATTGAAAAATTAAGAGGAGAACATTCATTGATAACGGAAGAAGGTTATCATTTAAATTACCACGACTTCATTGATCGTTTAGAAAAACACAATCAAACGACTGTCCCACTTTTTCAATTGTTCAAAGAAAAGAAAAAAGAGTTGTTTGGAAAAATGCGTGAAGAAATTCGCATTGATGAATTCAAGCCCAAAGTACTCAGTTCATTTGTAAGAAACAAATTGATTGACAAAGTGTATTTACCGCTCATTGGTGACAACCTAGCGAAACAGATTGGCGTTGCTGGTGACAATACCAGAACAGACAGAAGTGGTTTGCTTTTACTCATCTCACCTCCTGGCTATGGTAAAACGACTTTAATGGAATATATTTCCAGCAGGTTGGGATTGGTTTTTATGAAAATTAATGGTCCAGCAATAGGCCACGAAGCAACATCTATTGATCCTGAAAGTGCGCCGTATGCTTCTGCCAAAGAAGAGTTGCAAAAGCTAAACCTCGCATTGGAAATGGGAGACAATATTATGCTTTATGTGGATGATATTCAACACTGCCATCCCGAGTTTTTACAAAAATTCATTTCGCTTTGTGATGCTCAAAGAAAGATAGAAGGAGTGTATAAAGGCAAGTCCAAAACATACGACTTTAGAGGTAAAAAAGTTTGTGTTGTGATGGCAGGAAATCCCTATACGGAAAGTGGTGAACGATTTAGGGTGCCTGATATGTTGGCAAACCGTGCGGACATTTACAACTTGGGAGACATCATTGGCGATTCCAAAGATATGTTTGAACTGAGTATGATAGAAAATGCGATTACGGCAAACCCTGTCTTACGTAGTTTGAATAATAAAAACAGAAATGATCTTTACAAATTGATTGAATATGCTCAAACGAATAATAAAGAAGGGTTGGAGTTTGAGTCCAATCATACGGAAGATGAATTGAGTGAATACGTCTCTGTTTTGAAAAAAATGTTCATCATTCGGGATGCTTTATTGACGGTAAATTACGCATATATTGCATCTGCGGGACAAAACGATGAGTATCGGACGGAGCCTGCATTTAAACTACAAGGGTCATACCGTGATATGAATAAATTAGCGTCGAAGGTTGTGGCAATAATGAACGATGCGGAGTTAAAAGAATTGATTTTATCGCACTATATCAGTGAGTCCCAAACATTGACTTCTGATGCAGAGGCAAACTTACTGAAGTTTAAAGAGCTGACAAATATCATTTCACCAGAAGAACAAAAACGTTGGGATGAAATAAAGGCACAATTCTATAAAAACAACATTGCTAAAAATTCTAGTGGCAGTGAAAGAATGCTTGAAGTAATTTCTCAACTTTCTCAATTCACAGAAAATTTAGAAGGCATTAAAAATGTTTTGGAAAAAGGTTTGGATAGAAAAGTTACTTTTAAATGGGTAGATAAGGGAGAAAGTGAAGAGGAGGCAAAAGGTTAGTTGTTTATTCAATGAATTAGCTTGCAGCTTGTAATCTAAATTCATTATTTGTACTCATCAGCTTTTTTCCTAACGCTAAATTGCAAATTGATTTTTTGTTATCATAACGATAATCTTTAGCTGATGAGTATTTCCAATTTTCAGGCTTTGAAACAATTCCTGCTCGCACTGGATTTTGATGAATATATTCAAAACATACTCTGGAATAATTAAAATCGGGTACCATTAACTGATTATAGATATCGCTTTCTACAGTAAGTAGTTCATCAATAAAATCTCTTTTAGTCTTGGTTTTATCTCTAAAAAGCGACCCCGATCTTTTCTGTTGTTTATTTATCGCTTTAGAATAACTGCTAAGCAAAACTCCTATAGAATGACTGAGATTTTGCTGATAATCTTTAGAACGCTTGAGCAAATTATCAACCTTTTCATCTTGAGTTGCAACACCTGAAATCTCTTTAACAGATTTCAAGTAAGCTTCATAATCATCACCGTATTTTGTCCTGGGTTTCACACTACACGAAGGCAAGCAAGCTTCCTCCTTAGTATAAACTTGCCAATGAAAATGATTCGGCATCAAACAGTAACTCAAAATATGTACGTATGGCAATAAATATTTTTTCATTTTTTCTGTGAAGTAAAGATAATTTGCAGGCTTGTAAAATATCTTTTGCTTATTATTCCCCTGATTGTAAATATGATAAATTTGATTGGGATAGTATTTCATTTTCCAAAAATTTAGTTTCAATAATACAATGGAAAAATTTTAAAATGCAAGTTTGTATTTGCTGAAATTTATATTTCTGTGTAGCTAAAATTTTCAAAAAAGTGAAACATTTGCAACTCTGCAAAACACTCGCAACCTTCCTATAGGAAGAAGGCACTTAATACGCTATTTTTCCGTAATTTCAAAATTTATTTTTTAAGAATGTAATTTCTATTGATATTTCTGTCCTAAAATGAGATCTCAAAAAACACTCGCAACCTTTCTATAGGAAGAAGGCACCTAGTAATACATTTTTCCAATTTTACAAATTTATTTTTTTCCAGACTTTAAATGCAATTTATTTCAAAGCTATTTCAAAAAAACGGGCACTTCAAAAACACTCC
>JAHDGP010000375.1 GCA_020627525.1 Bacteroidota bacterium | reverse complement strand
TACCAGATATAAAAGTCAACGGTTCTTTCAAGTTAAATTTTTCATATTTAGTCAAAGAATGTTTGGGTAATTTGGTTAAGCACTCAAATGCTACAAATGCGAAAGTTGAAATGAAGTTTGAAAGAGATGTTTTGCATTTTTATATCAAAGACGATGGTAAAGGTTTTGATTTAAATGAAAAGCAAGGGAAGGGAAAGGGTTTGAAAACAATGAGGAGACGTGTAAACATATTGGATGGGAAAATAGACATAGATTCAAAGATTGGGGAAGGTACAGTTGTTAAAATCGAAGTGCCAACAAATTAGTACTAAGTGAAGTGATGAGTTCCAAAGATTGTACCATTTTGAGGGTTTTTGAAAAATATTTGGGCTGAAGTGATGAGTTCCAATAAGTGTGCCAAATTTTAAGTGTTTTTTAGTTTGAAATATATTTTATGCGTAAAATTTTGATAACTAAAGTTATGTTGCGAAAGAAAGGATTCTGCTTTAAATTTATAATAAATACGTAGGTATGGAAAATTCAAAGATAAGCGTATGTGTAGTTGAAGACATAGAGGCAATTAGGGAAAATTTGGTTGCTCATATAAATGCAACAGATGACCTGATTTGTATTGATAGCTATGCCTCTGCGGAATCGGCATTGAAAGGACTGATTGAAAAGCAGCCAGATGTTGTAATTCAAGATATAGGATTGCCAGAGATGACTGGGACCGAATGTATGTTGAGGGTTAAATTAAAATGTCCAGACATTTCGTTTTTGATGTATACTGTTTTTCAAGAAGATGATAAAATAATTGATGCTGTGAAGTCTGGAGCGAGTGGCTATATTTTGAAGGAGGACAGAGCGAGCGTTGCTATAAATGCAATTAGAGAGTTTGTAAAAGGTGGTGGTCCAATGAGTCCCACAATTGCTAGAAAAGTAATTGACAGTTTTCACAAGTACCAACAAAAAAATGAGATAATTGAAAAGCTGAGCGATACTGAATATAAAGTTATTCAAAAGATTGCAGAAGGCAAGCTCAATAAAGAAATTGCATTTGAATTAAAAACTTCGGAAGATTACATCAAGGTATGTATACATAGAATATATAAAAAGCTTCATGTAAACAATAGAGTAGAAGCCCTTAGAAAATATTTAGACGGAGAGTAGTATTGGCAATTTTCAGCCTCTAATCAAAAGTTAAGACTTCACACCTATTCATTATATTGTTCTGAACCTTCAGCATGTCATTGTTGAAGGTTTTCTTTTAAGATACTGGAAATCAGATAAATGTAAGGTGTTGTTGATAAGATATTCCTAAAAAAATTAACGGTTTTATTAGTTGTACCAATATATTTGTTATACTTTCATTTAATGAATAAAAGTAACAATAGATACCCTAATTTGATTAGCAATGATTTCAATTTATAAGATAAAGCCAAAGTTTCAACAATTACTAAAGCCAGTACTTAAAGTACTGTATAACCTAGGCGTTACAGCAAATCAGATCACACTTGCGAGCATTTTCCTATCCTTATTGATTGGAGTTGCTTTTTGGAATGCAGAGGCTTATCGTATTCTGTTTTTAGCCCTTCCAATAGGTTTGTTTTTGAGAATGGGATTGAATGCTTTAGATGGAATGATGGCAAGGACTTACAATCAACAAAGCAAGAAAGGGGAAATATTGAATGAACTTGGAGATGTTGTTTCTGATGTTTTTATATTTTTTCCATTGTTAAAATATGAGTCTCATATATTGTATCTAGTAGTTGCCTTTATATGTTTGGGTATTGTCAATGAATTTTCTGGAGTAATGGCAAAGATCGTTTCGGGTGAACGACGCTATGATGGCCCAATGGGAAAAAGCGATCGTGCATTTATAATTGCAATTTATGGCTTGCTTATGTTTTTTGGAGTAGCGTTCTCGAAGTTTTCAATATACATATTTAGTGTCTTAATATTGTTGTTAATTATTAGTACATTTACTAGATTAAACAAAGCATTGAAATGAATTTTGAAATTCTAAAATGGGATGCAATATTGAGCAATGATCTGCTCACAGTTGTAGCCCTTATATTTGGACTATTGATTTTGGCATCTGTATTATTTTTTGTTGTAGGAAAGATAAAGCCAAACGCCAATTTAGGAGAATTGAAATCAAGGACCAAATCTTGGTGGGTAATGGCAACAGTATTTATTGCTGCTACTTTGGTGAATACCAATATCTCTTACATAGCGATAGCATTTTTATCCTTTATGGCGTTTAGGGAACTGTATTCTATCCTTGATTTTAGAAATGCTGACAGAGGAGCTATATTTTGGGCATTGATGTCTATTCCCGTTCAATATTATTTGGCTTATGTAAAATGGTATGGTGCATTTATAATATTTATACCAGTATTGATGTTTTTGGTTTTGCCTTTGCGATTGGTTTTAAAAGGAGATACAGATGGAATTATAAAATCAATGTCAACCTTACATTGGACCTTGATGTTGACAATATTTGGTATCAGTCATATGGCTTATTTATTGTCATTGCCAGATATTGAAGGCTTTGAAGCGGGAGGAAGAGGCCTGTTATTGTTCCTAGTTTTTTTAACGGAGATTAATGATATATTACAATTTATTTGGGGGAAGTTATTTGGAAAGTATAAAATCATTCCAAAAGTAAGCCCCAACAAAACTTGGGAGGGATTTTTAGGTGGACTAATGTGTACACCATTGATTGCCTACTGTCTTGCTTTTTTAACACCACTCGATACCTATTTAGCAATGATGGCAGGTTTTTTAATTTCACTAACTGGTTTTGTTGGAGACGTGGTAATGTCTGCTGTCAAGCGTGATATTGGTATTAAGGATACCAGTACATTGATTCCAGGACATGGAGGTGTTTTGGATAGGATAGATTCTTTGGCTTATACAGCACCAATCTTTTTTCATTTCGTATATTACTTTGGGTATTAATGTTGTTAATGATTTAATGCTACAATGTGATTAATGATTTAATGTTTTTAATGCGAGAATGAGCGAATGTAGGAATGCGAGAATATATTTAAATGTGATCAATGATTTAATGCTATAATGTGCTTAATGAAAAATGCAGTTTACAGGTCGTCAGCGAAGGTCGCCCCCGTTCGAATTTGCTACAGCGAAGCGAAAGCAAATATCCGAAATCTCCTAGATGTGAGGAGTGACCGTTAAAGTATTATGAGAACTTTCATTAATGCATTCAAACATTAATCACATTAAAGCATTCATTCATACATTAAAACATTTAAATAAAACTGAATTTGCGCTATTAAACTAAAACGAAATGCACAAATACATATTAAAAGTTCTTTACGGTTTTTGGGTGAGGTGGTTTTTAAAAATCATCATAGGAGTGCAATATGGCAAGCGACCAGATTTGGAAGGAGAGCAATTTATTATCTTAGGCAATCACAACAGTCATTTAGACACGATGACATTGATGTCTGCGATTCCAAGCGATATGGTGCATTTAGTTCGTCCAATTGCAGCGGAAGATCACTTTGGAAAAACGAAGTTGAAGTCTTGGTTTACGAGGTATTTTATAAATTCTATTTTAATTCAGCGAAAGCGAGACAAAGAAAATCCAGAAAACGACCCAATCAATAAAATGGTGAAGGCACTAGATGAGGGTTACTCGTTAATACTGTTTCCTGAAGGAACAAGAGGGGAGCCTGAAAAACTACAAAAATTAAAGCCAGGAGTGGGAATGGTTCTCAGTCAAAGACCAAATATTAAGTACGTTACGGCTTATATGACAGGATTGGGGAAGGCGTTGCCCAAAAACGAAAAGTTACTGTTACCCTATAACTCTACACTAGCATTCGGAGAATTGAAGAAAGTCCAATCCACAGACGTTGGTGAAATAATGGAGGAGATAGAGCGGGAGTTTGGGGAGATGATGGGGAGTGGGGAGGAAGAAGAGGAATAAAGTGAGATAGATTGATTGCAAGAATTGTTTAAACATTGAGCTGTCAACGAAGGTCGCCCCCGTTCGAATTTATTGTAGCGAAGTGAAATTGAACATCCGAAATCCCGGAGAAGCTAGGACTGATTTACCAAGTGTTAATTAAATTGATTTCGACATTTTATAAAGTAATAGTATTGAGATTTATAAAAAATACTTCAAATAAAGGTGTGGTATTTTAGGTTTTGGAGTATTGTAGTTATTAAGGATAACTACATAGCGGCTTTTTACATGCAACTTGTTCCTAAGTAAAATATTATTAAAATATTTTTTGTGATAAAATTATTTAAATATTTGATTTAACGTGAGGAGTAAATATCACAATTGTTAAATCAGTTTTTA
>JAHDGP010000374.1 GCA_020627525.1 Bacteroidota bacterium | reverse complement strand
ATGGTGGTGGTTCTTTTACTATAAATGGTATATCAAATGGTACCAATGCCAATTTAACAGCAACCGCTTTGGGTTGTTCTATTTCTGAAATGGTTAGCGCTCCAGACTGTTCTTGTCCAATCATCAATGCTCCAATAAGTAATGGTGATCAAACTATTTGTTTGGGTGATGTAATTCCTACGCTTTCGGTAGCTGTCGGATTGGGTGAAACCGTTGACTGGTATGATGCTGCAACTGGTGGGAATTTATTATTGTCAAATTCAGTGTCTTTTACACCGACTGCTGCAGGTGATTTCTTTGCTGAAACTAGAAATACAATCTCATCTTGTATCAGTAATACCAGAACACAGCTAAGTTTATCTATTAATAATTGTTGCCCAGATGGTCCGAGTCTGACAACTACATCTGCTTCGGCGTTTTGTGGAACAGCAAGTGTGAATTTGAATACAGCATTTGCCAATTTAAACAGTGGCACAGGAACCTTTACTGTAACAGGAGATAATGGAATAGGTGTTGTTTCTATTGCTTCATCTGTTTTATTACCTACCAATACATCCTGCAATCCCATCATATATACTTTTACTGCTTCTGCTACTTGTGATTATAACAACTCAGTTGTAAATCCTGTAAATGCAGAAGATGTTAGTGTAAGCTTTACTGTTTACCCTGAATTTAATGCAAGCTTATTATCTTCGGAAGTTGGTACTTGTTTGGCTGTCCCTACTTTAAGTAGTACTTGTTCAAATTACCTAATATCCTTGGATGGAGATACAGATGACATCAGCAGTTTACCAATGATAGGGCAGAGTGGAACCAATAATTATACTGTTACCTATAATGATGGTCCTAATGGAATATCCTGTTTTAATGAATCCGTTACCGTTAATTATAGTTGTAATTTAATTAATGATGCGTTTATCTCTGATCCTTGTAGTTGTGGTAATCCTGAAAATATTGATTTAAATAATAATGGAGTAATTGATCAGTTTGATTTGGTGGCAGATGTAATTACAGTGACTGTTGCCAATCCACAAGTAGGAGAAGTTTGGACCTTGGCCAATGCAGGTAGTGCACTTGATGCAACTGGAACACCTATAGTAGATGGTAGTCTTCAAATGAATCAAATTGCACCAGCTATTTTCGAGTTGCAAATTTATTATCCTTCCAATGGATCTGGATTTGGAACATTAACATTTACAAGTAATATGGGAACACCAGATCAAAGCATTACGAAACTGGATGGAGAGGGATGTGATTGTACTGTCTGTTTAGGGGATGTTACTGGAGTACTAACTGGTGATAATAACTGCGATGGTGTTGATGGTGATTTCTTAATTGGAGTAACAGTAGAGCTATTGGATGGAAATTGTACACCTGGGGTTGATTGTAGGACAGCGGTTACAAATGGACTTGGTATTTATGAATTTGATTTTGTTCCTTGTGGGCCGTATCAAATTTTTGTTGCACAAACTTCTTTACCTTGTTTGCAAGAAGATGTAAGTGCTGCTAGTTTCAGTGGAGGTTATGCCATTAATTTCAATGTGACTGGAGTTGCTGGAGGTGCGGGACCACCAATTATTGGCGGCCCTGGAGGTTTCACTTTTTCTCCCTTTGCTTGTTCTGAATCTACATTAATAAATGCAGGATTGGTGACCATTGATAGAGTGTGTCAGGGAAATGCTATTTATGTAAATAGTCCTTTAGATTCCTCTGTCCCATTTGACAATACTAGTGGCAATTGGGAATTTAGATGGTATCTTAATGGGGCAATTATTCCTGTTGCGATTAGTAATACACCCTATTACTCACCAAGTCTTTTAGGAAATTACACCGTTCAAGCAGTAAACTTTGATAGTTGTTTGTTGTATGAAACTCAAACCATAGGTGGAGTGGGTTATGAAATAACTGAAATTGTTAATTGTAAGAATTGTCCAAAGTAAGTACCGATAAGCTTTAAGTAAAACATTGGCTTAAATAATAAGACCTAAGCCCATAATCCTAAGTGCGATTATGGGCTTTTTCTTTTGGTAAAATATGTATTTTTACCCCTAAAAATAAAATCATGCTGAAAACAAACATATATAGGGTTATTGGTGATCAAAAAATTTTAGTCGCTGTTTCTATAAAAGATAAAAACGACAATGTTATACTTGAAGAACAGTTTAAAGATGGAGAATTGTATAAGAAGGTCGAAATGGAGTACGATGGAAAAGGAAATGTTGTAAAAGTTATTGAAAATGAAGATGGTTTTGAAACCCTGTCTGTTTATGAGAGGGATGATGAGGGAAGTTTAGTTTCTTCTATTACAAAAACGTTGAATGATGAAATTGAAAAAGTGGAAGTCGTCTTCTCCGAAAATGAGAAAACCCAAACTTTTTATCGACATGGTGTATTGGCTGAAAAAGTTGTAGAGAGAGAAACCGATGATTTTGATGAAACCATTCATTATGATGTCGATGGTAAAATAACAAAAAGGATTGTCGAAGAGGCATATGAAGACCAGACCCATACTTCTGTTTTTGATGAAACAAATAGTTTAGATCAATTGCAAATAGAGTTTTTTGATCAGTCAGATGAAATGGTTGAAAAACGTGTGTTCGATAAAAATAAAAAATTGATTTCTTTGGAAAAATTTGAAATAGAGAATGGGCTGATCCTTAGTCATTATATTCAACAAAAAATTGAAGGTGGATTATTGGAATTGAATAATAAATATCAATATGATGCCCAGGAAAACGAAACCCATCATAGGATATTTACGCCTGAGGGAAAGTTATTGGGGCTTGAGCAAAAAAAATATGACAAAGAAAATCGAATGGTCGAAAAAAAGTTTGAGAACCTTTCTGGAATACCAAGTTTGGGTTTGTCTTACCATGTTGTTTATGAAATTGAAGTTTCTTAGGGATTAAACCAGTGCCTTGACACTAATAAATAAATTTCAATCGAAATTGACACCCGCCGAACAAGTCTATTAATCTTTTTGAAAAAACCTTTTCTATGATGTGTTGTTTCTAAGTTGATATATTTAATTGAATAAACGGATATTGATTTGTTGAAACAAATCTCTAAATCCTAAATAATTAAAATCTTAAAAACAATGTTTGGTTTATTTAAAAAAGATAAGAAAAAGGAACTTCAAAAAAAATATGAAAAGTTGACAAAACAATCCTTTGAAATGTCAAAAATTGATCGATCAAAAAGCGATGCATTAATGGCAGAAGCAGACGTTATATTAAAAGAAATCGAAAAATTAGAGAAAACCTAGTACACCTTGAGTAGGGACTAAACCAAAAAATACAAATATTTATGTTGAATGGAAAAACAGCCCTTATAACGGGAGGAAGTAAAGGTATAGGTTTGGGTATTGCTGAAGCAATGCTTGAACAAGGGATGAATGTTGTCATTACCAGCCGAAATGAAACTGAAGTACAAAAGGTCGCCGAGGCCTTGAATGATAAAGGAATTGGAAAAGCCATTGGTATTGCTTCTGATGTTCGTGAGATGAAAGATTTGGAGAAGGCAGTTGCTGCAGCAACTCAAGCTTGGGGAGCATTGGATGTGGTTATTGCCAATGCAGGTGTTGGACACTTTGCGAGTATTGAGGAAATGACTGCTAATCAATGGAAAGATGTTATTGATATCAATTTGACAGGAGTGTTTAACACTGTTAAAGCAGCTATTCCTGCTCTTAAAGAAAGTCAAGGGTATATTATGACCATCGCCAGCTTGGCAGGTACCAACTTTTTTGCAAGAGGTGCTGCATATAATGCGAGTAAGTTTGGTTTGGTTGGCTTTACCCAAGCTATTATGTTGGATCTGAGGAATGCGGGAATTAAAGTAACGACCATTATGCCAGGTTCTGTGGCAACCTATTTTAATGGGCATACACCAAGTGATGCCGATGCTTGGAAAATTCAACCCGAAGATATTGGTCAAATGGTTATAGACTTGTTAAAGATGCATCCTAGAACATTACCTAGCAAAGTTGAGGTCCGTCCGACCATTCCTAATAAAAAGTAAGTTGCCTATATTGGTTTAAGAACATTGATTAAATTTTATAAATCGCACAATTTGATTGTATTAATAATTGAGTTGTGCGATTTTTTGAATCTTAAAACCTATCGACTTATGCTCTTTTTTTGATTAAAATCACTATTATGGAAAACATAAATTGCGCTAAGCTACTCTAATTCAATAGCTAAAATGTCAAGATTAGACCTATAAGTGTCTTAAATACGCAAATGGAAATTGAAAAAAACTTTTGAAAAATTAAAAAAAAATAGTAAAAAGAATATTTAGTAACAGTTAAATGACTAATTTTGC
>JAHDGP010000373.1 GCA_020627525.1 Bacteroidota bacterium | reverse complement strand
TTTGGACCGCAAGCGATATTGGATTATTCTGTACAAATTGATTTTTTTGATTTCGATATTAAAAATGCTTGGAAACTTGGCATTTTTCTTCATCCATTAGAAAATGATTGGTTAGACAAGAACCAAAAATTAAGACCTTTGTCTGATAAGTATATTGCTGCACTCGAAAACCCTAAACCCAATGAGGACAAGTCAGAGCTAAAGCGCATTTTACAAAAAATAAATGAGGCTTCTAAAAACTTAAAACAGGAGATTTATGAACACAGCAGAAAGGTCGTAATTGATGGAAAAATACCTATCATTCTTGGTGGGGAACATAGTTGCCCTCTTGGTTTGATAGAAGCACTGATTGAAAAACACAAGTCGTTTGGCATTTTACAAATAGATGCACACGCAGATTTGAGAAAGGCATTTGAAGGCTTTACCTATAGCCACGCTTCTATTTTTTACAATGTAATGCAGCTCGCTGGAATTGAAAAATTAGTGAGTGTGGGAGTTCGTGATATTTGCGAAGAAGAAATTCAGTTTACAGAGCGATACAATGATAAAATCATTCCCTATTACGATCATTTACTAAAAAAAAGAATGCTTAATGGCTCTATGAGTTGGAAAAATTGGTGTACTGAGATTGTGAGCAAATTACCACAAAAAGTATATGTTAGTTTTGATATTGATGGTCTTTCGCCAGAATTATGTCCATCTACCGGCACGCCTGTTCCTGGAGGATTGAGCTATAATGAGGCTATTATGTTGCTTAAAGAATTGATTTTACAGCAAAAAACCATCATTGGAGCAGACTTATCAGAAGTTTCTGTAGGAGCATATCCCATATCAGACCCATCAAAAGAAATAAATGCAAATGTTGGAAGTAGAATATTGTACAAACTTTGTAACTTAACTGGCAGAAGTAATAAAATGATCTAAAATGCTAAAGCAACTAATTTTATCCGTATTCATAATACTATTCTGCTCATGTGGAGGAACTGAAAAGACGCCTTCAAATAAAGTTTCTAGTGAATCTAAAAGTGACCTTGTAAATAAAAACAAACCTATTACAAGCATTGTTGTAAGGGGTATTGGCAATACAATGGCTGAAATGGCATTTGACAAAAAAGAAATAAAAGTAAAAAGAGGTACGATTGTTGAACTAAAGTTGATTAATGAAGCAATTGAATCTTCAATGGTTCACAATTTGGTTATAACAAAAAAAGGTAAAGCGGATGCTATTGGAATGGATGCAATTTCATTAAAAGACCAAAATTACATCCCTGATAGCCCAGATATTATAGCAGCAACAGATTTGGCAAAGCCAGGGGAAACTGTTATATTAAATTTTGAAGCGCCTGCGCCAGGGACTTATGAATTTATGTGCACATTTCCAGGTCATCATCAAAAGATGAGAGGTGTTTTTATCGTTGAATAATTTTGAGTAATGCAAAAAAGGACTTACCCATCCATAGAACTGCCAAGAATATTAAATAAGGACTTGATTAAAACACCAACGTCCAACAGAATTCCTGAGCCTGTTGAGCCTAAAAAAATCAATCTTAGAAAACCCAAACCGAAAAATGAAAAACCGTGGTACAAAAGGATTTTTCTTTTGTTCTTTTTAATGATAATAATTCCTTACACTATTTTTACAGTATGGGCAACGCCATCCTTTTCTCAAACAGAACAGGAGAAATTCTGGATACTCGTTTTTGTTTTGATCAGTGCAATTATTTGGGCAATTATTGACCTTATGTTAAATGAAAGGAAAAACAAAAAGCTACTGCGTTACCAAGAGGTTACTTCTGAGTATGAAAAAGCAATAAATCAATATTGGATTGAAAGGGAAGCCTATGATTACAACGAATGGTTGTGGAGGATGGAAGAGGCACCTGAAGGCAAAGAAGCACTTGCCGAAAAATTTGAATTTATAAAACAACGATTAGAAATAAATCCGAAAATATCTGACTCAAATTATTCGAATAGTGAATTGGGTATAAAATATTTTCTAAAAAAAGTTGAGGAATACAAATCAGAAATTGAAAAAGGATTTACGGAAAACACCTATCAATACAACGATGGATACCAATTTTTCAGAAACAATACTGGAGTATTCTACTCTAAAAAATCATTAGTTGATTTTGAAAATAATGAAGTATATGATATTGATTTGATTTATTGGGTTCCTGAAGTCAACCTTTTTATAAACATTGAAATAGACGAACCTTACAATTTGGATAGTAAATATCCCTGTCACTCCTTGGTCAATACAGATGTTTATGGACAAAAGACAAAAAACCTGGTAAGCATTGATGATACTAGAGACGCTTTCTTTAAAAATAATAACTGGATTGTAATTAGATTTGCAGAAGAACAAATAATAAAACAACCTAAAATGTGTTATGAAGCAATAGTTTGGGTTGGTAGTTTTTTCTCTAGTCCCTTATACAATTTCAAAGATTTTAAATATTATTTAAACTGGAATATGGACATTGTGAACAAGTGGTCAAAAACACAAGCCAATGATTGGGCAGCGATTGACTATAGAAAAACTTACCTAAAAGAACACTTCAAATTAAGTTAGGACTAAAATAATGAGAAAATTTACAAATAATCTAGGAAAAGAGTTTACAACTCTTATTTTTTGCACTATTTTTATGCTTGGTGTTTTTAGCAGTTGCGGTGATAAAGATTGTAGCCCTGATCAAATAGGAAGTGCTTTAAAAACAATATTAGCAGATGATATGGAGTTTATTTATACAATTAACACTCTTACTTGCTCTTTCCCATCTGAAAACATTTTAAGATTAGAAACAGACGAGGAAATTGATAAATACATCAATACCTTTAAAGAGATCTTTGATCAAATTAAACCGGTAAATAAAGAATCCCAAGATATTAAAAATACTTATGAGACTTTCATTTCGTGTTTTAAAAATATTAAAAGGGTTAACAAAAGGTTAGACAATTACGAACAGAGGGAAGGCAGTGAATCTATTCAAAAAAAAATAGAACGAACACAAAAACATAAAGACAAAATATTTAAAGAGTTCAATGAATCATTTACACCTAAACTTTATGAAGCCAAAGGTCAATACTATAAGGAACTACAATTTAGAACCAGAAGGAAACTAGCAGAATATTGTCACGTATCTATCATTGACCTTTCAAACAAACAAATAGCGACAGTTGCTAAAACTGTTTATCCCATTTGGGAAGAACAAAAAAACAAAAAAATAAAAACAACTTCATCTAACTTAACTTGTTTAAACAAAGCAGAAACTTTTTATGAAACATTTATAAAAGAATTAATAACCACTTTTAGTCATAAAAATTAGCGATGATAATTAATTTCAATTTAAACTCCCAAGAAACTGATTACAAAAAATTTTACAACCATTTAAAAAAAATATGGAAAAATGAAAACCTAGAAAATACCCCAACTTTTGCTGTTTGGAAAAAGCAACTAGTTAATTATGAAACTAAAAATCCATTTTCTAGTAACTATTTGATTTTTGATGAAATCAAATTACTTGGAAATATTTTTCAATGTGGATATGAGTTTAGTTCTAAAAATGCTTTTCAAGACCTCTATTACTATTTTGACAATTACAATGAAGTTGAAAAAGTAAAGAGTAAAATGCTATTGCAATTAGAGCTTTTTAAAAAGCTTTATCCCAAAACTTTTGTAGAAACTCGCGAAGAAAAACTAATAGAAGTTCTCAAAGAAAGCGAGTTTAAAGTGATCAATGAGCGACTGCAATCTTTTTTAGACTTTGAGAAATATAAGTCTAACAAAAAGTTAAATCAAAAAGCAGATGCAGCTTTCAATGAAAACAAGCTTTCTTATAAAATCAATGCTGTTTCTACAGATTTGGCAACGATGAACATTTTCGAGCTTTATGAAAAGCTTTTTAATGAAATCACTAAAGGATTGGCTATTGATAAAATAGACAACACCATTGAATACAATGCAGCTGTTCAGCAACAACAAAGTGCCAAACACAAAGCTATTTTGTATTTGCAACTGAAAAATGAAAACGATCTATTGGTTGGTGGCTCCTTCGTCGTTTATTTTGAAAAAGAACCCAAAGATGCTTTTCAATTCGTTTCGTTGATTGACAAACGCTACAGCGGTCAAGAAATGCCTAAATGGATGAAAATAAAGTTGTATGACCGTCTGAAAAAAGAACAACCTTCTATCTCCAAGATTTTTGCCTACTGCGATTCTAAGAATCTGGAAATGATGAGAATTAACAAAGAACTTAAATTTAATGAAGAATACAGAAACAGAAAGTTCTTACACCAACGAAAATAATAAACAATTAATAGTTTT
>JAHDGP010000372.1 GCA_020627525.1 Bacteroidota bacterium | reverse complement strand
TTTGGCTTTTTTGAGAAAATTATCATATTAAAAAAATGACTTTACGTTCCCCCTGTTGGAGCAATATCAAAATGTTCATTTTTATCAAACTCCAAATACTGGGCTTCTGTGTTCACATCAATAATTAATTTGACAGTAGCAGATTTGTCTTTTCTTAATGAAAGCCATTGCATGACATTGTGATGAGATACTTTTTTTCCCGAAGTATCAGTAGTTTCTTTCCATGGAACTAAAAAGTGCCATACTTCTTTTTTAACTTTTCAAATTGAGCTGGATCTTTTTTAAAATGCCCTTTATATTTATTTTGATTGGTTTCCAAATTTGTAAAAGCTGCCTCTTTGTATTGTTTAGAAACAATATCCTCATATTTATTATCTCCAAATAAAGAGGTATCTCCAGTTCTTAACCAATCAAACCCAAATTCTCCTTTCCAAGTGTTTTCAGGTCTGAAATTTAGGACTACTTCTGGTTCGGGAATTACATCAAGCGAAACTGATAAGTTAGCACCAACAGCAGGAACTGTTAGTTTGAAACTGTTTTTCAAATTAGGCATATACGTATTTTTTGAAAATAAAATTGTAAAACTTTAAGGCTAGTTAAATTGGTCTTACCACTTACTTACTACTCCTCTACGCATTGGCAGCAAAAGAGATTCCAAACTCATTACAACAAAAAAAATGCCGCTCGGAATAAATTCCAAGCGGCAAATCACTTTGTTTTTCAAGTAAAGTTAATACTAGTCTTCACCTAGTAACGATAATATTCAGGCTTATATGGCCCTTTTGCATCGATTCCTAGATAGTCTGCTTGATTTTTGTCTAATTCTTCTAATTCAACACCAATTTTCGCTAAGTGCAATCTAGCAACTTTCTCATCTAAATGTTTTGGCAACATATAAACTTTGTTTTCATACTTATCTGTATTTTCCCAAAGTTCTAGTTGAGCTAAAACTTGATTTGTAAATGAGTTTGACATTACAAATGAAGGGTGACCCGTTGCACAACCCAAGTTTACCAAACGACCTTCTGCCAAAAGAATAATATCTTTTCCATTAACAGTATATTTATCTACTTGTGGTTTAATTTGAACTTTTGTTTCACCGTGGTTGTCATTCAACCAAGCAACATCAATTTCATTATCAAAATGACCAATATTACAAACAATAGTTTTGTCATTCATCATTTCAAAATGCTTTCCACTAACAACATCTTTACAACCAGTAGCTGTAACAACAATGTCAGCACGAGGAATAGCATTCTCCATCTTTTTAACTTCAAAACCGTCCATTGCTGCTTGTAAAGCGCAAATAGGATCAATTTCAGTAACAATTACTCTGGCACCAGATCCAGCTAAAGAAGCAGCAGATCCTTTTCCTACATCACCATAACCAGCAACAACAGCAACTTTTCCAGCCAACATTACATCTGTAGCTCTTCTGATTGCATCTACACAAGATTCACGACATCCATATTTGTTATCAAATTTAGATTTTGTAACTGAATCATTGATATTGATAGCAGGCATTGTCAAAGTACCATTTTTCACACGCTCATATAAACGATGAACTCCTGTAGTCGTTTCTTCTGACAAACCTTTGATACCTTTTACCATCTCAGGAAATCTATCTAATACCATATTAGTTAAATCACCACCATCATCCAAGATCATATTCAATGGCTGTCCATCAGGGAAAATCAAAGTTTGTTCGATACACCAATCAAACTCTTCTTCTGACATACCTTTCCAAGCATAAACTGGAACACCAGCCTCAGCAATTGCAGCAGCAGCTTGATCTTGTGTAGAGAAAATGTTACAAGAAGACCATTGAACATCCGCACCTAAGTGCTTCAATGTTTCAATCAAAACAGCAGTCTGGATTGTCATATGTAAACAACCAGCAATACGGGCACCAGCAAGTGGCTTGCTATCTCCGTATTCTTCACGCAATGACATTAAGCCAGGCATTTCAGCTTCTGCTAATTCAATTTCTTTTCTACCCCAAGAGGCTAGAGAAATGTCTTTTACTTTGTAAGCTAATTTTTGAGTTACTTCGCTCATTTTAATATATTTTTGTAATTAAGGTGCAAAGGTAAGGAATTGGTCACTTTTTAAATAATAGAATCAAGAAAATTAATGACTTTATCTTTAATTAACATTACTTATATGTTTTATCTAAATGTTAAACATTTCTTTAACAATGCTTAACGCAAGTTTAGAAATATCTCCCCATTTGTCTGGTTTATTACAATGAATCAAATTGCAAATTAGATGAAAAATAAAATTTACTTACTGCCCCCGCTTCTCTTAATTCTTTGCTTAAATTTTGCAAATGCTCAATATGTTTTGGAAAAAGAATATTTGAATATTGTTTCAGCAGACAAGGTCGATCAGTGTTTTCAGTTTGAAAATTTAACCATGTATCCGATTTATGCTGGATCTAAGTTTATTGAAGCGCATAAAAAAATTGGTAAATTTCAGAACCTTGAAAAAGCCATTGAAAGTGAAAAAGTGATTATTAAAGAGTTTGGAGCTTCAGAAAATGAATCAATTCAAAATAATCAGCAGATTTTTAGAAATGCCTTGAATCAAAATAACCAGAATGTAAGAAATGTCGTCAACGTTTCTGGACAAGTAAATAAGTTGTTGATTTCTAATATCTCTCAGGATACCATATACTTAATGGCAGGAGAAGTTGTAAAAGGAGGTAAACAAGATCGTGTCCTTGCGATGGACAAAGTTATATTGCCAGGTGAAAAAGATGTGGAGTTACAGGTTTTTTGTGTGGAACACGGAAGATGGCAAACAAGAGAAAATGGTAAATATACCTTTAGCAATCATTCGGGAACTGTATCAAACTCTATTAGAAAAGTTGCTGTAAAAGAAAAAAATCAATCCAGTGTTTGGGACAAAGTAGAGCAAGTAACAAAGAGAAATGGAGCAGAAACAGAAACTCAAACTTATACTGCAATGAATGATGCTGGAAAATTTAAGGAGCAACTGGAAGATTATGTAAAACATTTTAAGGAGGCATTGAAATCTGAGGATAGAATAATTGGCTTTGTTGGTGTAACAGGAAATGAAGTGATTGGTATGGATTTGTTTGCCAATAACGAAATGTTTTTAGATCAAATGAATAATTTGATTAATTCTTATGCAACAGAAGCGATTACGAACGGAAGTAAAGCAACTTTAGCTTTTGCTGATGTTGAAAAATATGCTTCTAAATATTTGAGTGATGAAAGTAAACAAACCAAAGTTGTAGGTGAAAATGGCTCCGTATACAATATGAATGGAAAGAAATTGCATATCAATACGTTTTAGTATATTGTATATAATTAAA
Organism: Bacteroidota bacterium; assembly: GCA_020627525.1. GTDB lineage: Bacteria > Bacteroidota > Bacteroidia > Chitinophagales > UBA2359 > JAHDGP01. The sequence goes on along the minus strand of JAHDGP010000372.1, from coordinate 994 downwards.
TGTATTTATATCTCATAAGTTTGAATGTGTTTTTCGAAAAAAAAATGATTTTAATTTGTTTTTTATAAATAAATGACGTAAATTTATAACACAACCTTATTAAAGGACTATAACAAATTTTTTAACTAAACCCTAGTCCAATGTTTTTACTAACTCCAACAGCAACACAAGTCAGATGTTGATTTTTTCGGCTTTTATTAATGATGTTAATATAGCTAGATTCACCTGTATTCATTGATTATTTTTGTTCTCATTGCTGTAAAACGGTGAACTTGTAAAGATGTATCACTTTATGATAAATCATCATAGTTTGAGATGTTCTAATCAATAATCTTTCTTTTTTAATTATTGAATCTTATTATTTTGTAACTTTTACTTATTTTACGTTTATCAAGTCAAAAAACATATTATAATTTTATGTTGTGTGATTTAATGAGCGAAAAAGTGTTTCGATAATATTTTTTACAAGAGATTCAATTAATTAAATTCAGAGAATTACTGACTTGAATATTTTTAATTTAAAACATTTATTGTTAACTAAAAAGTAATTGAGTTAAATGTATAAACTTGTTTTTTAACTATTAGAAATGGTTATTCAATTATTCTAAAGTTTATACATATTTCCTAACAAAGACTAATTAGAGGAAGTTAACTTTAATTTAAAAATATTTTTCTGAAATGAAAACAAAGGCATCACCAAGGGTGATGCCTTTTGTTTTTTATAGTTTGATAAGACTTATAGTTTGTAATTTTTCTCAATTAGCATTTTTTGTCATATATTTGACGTCTGTTAATGGTTTAGATCATCTATTTGCAATTATTTTCGCCAAGTAGTCCACACCAAACATTCATAAAACGCATATCATATACTAACTCCAATTAAAGGATTTGGTTTAAGTACTCGAACAAAAGTAATCGAGTATTCAGAATTTATCTTTTTCTGATTTGCAAGTGCTCCGACATTCGGCAAAAAAAATATTTCGTAGCTCTGCTG
>JAHDGP010000371.1:3933-4344 GCA_020627525.1 Bacteroidota bacterium | reverse complement strand
TGAAAAAATATTTATACATGTTAATTTGATCTTATCACTTATAATTATTTAAAATTAAATAGTAAAATGAAATTAATAGAAAGCCTAAAATGGAGATATGCAACTAAAAAATTTGATGCTGAAAAGAAAGTCAGTGATGAAAATATAAAGTTGTTAGAAGAGTCAATTCGATTGTCTGCATCATCTTACGGTGTTCAACCTTTCAAGGTACTAATAATAACAAATCAAGAATTAAGAAAAGAATTACAACCACATTCGTGGGGGCAATCTCAAATAGTAGACGCATCGCACTTGTTTGTTTTTTGTTCACAGTTAAATTTTACAGATCAACAAGTAGATGAATATCTTGCTTTAAAGTCTAAAATACAAAAAATTTCGATCAATAAGTTTACGTAATGTAAAAAGAATTTC
>JAHDGP010000371.1:0-3923 GCA_020627525.1 Bacteroidota bacterium | reverse complement strand
AGAAAAATCCCCTGAAGTTATGAAGCAATGGACTGCTTTACAAACTTATTTAGCTTTGGGAAATCTTTTATCAGCTGCGGGTGAATTAGAAATAGATACTTGTCCAATAGAAGGGTTTGAAGCTGAGGCATATAACAAAATTTTAGGTTTGACTGAAAAAAGTTATACAACATCTGTTTTAGCTGCTATTGGCTATCGTTCATCTGAAGATAAAACGCAACACGCTGCCAAAGTAAGAAAAGACAGAGCTGATTTGTTTGAAAATATTGACTAGTTCAATTTTACTATATGTTAATTTGATCTTATCACTTACCTTATTCAAAAGAATGTGGTTTTAATTTGAGTGTTTTTAAAATGGATTTCATCATTGTGAAGATGGAATTGTTTTTACAACAGGTTTAGCCACATTCTTTAATAATTGAGATGATTGTAAATTACGGATATTTGCAAATGGTAAATGTTTGTTATCTTTGGAAAAAGAGAAAGTTAATGTCGGACAAAACAAGATATATTAACCCATACACCGATTTTGGATTTAAAAAGCTTTTTGGCGAAGAGGCGAATAAGGATCTTTTAATTGACTTTTTAAATCAATTGTTACCTAAAGAACATACAATTGATAAGTTATCATTTCGAAATGTGGAGAATCAAAGTGATTTAGCACTTGATCGAAAGGCAATTTTTGATATTCATTGTTTAAGCAAATCAGGAGAAAGATTTATCGTTGAGATGCAAAAAGCCAAGATAAAATATTTCAAAGATCGCTCATTGTTTTATACAACTTTCCCAATACGAGAGCAAGCTGAAAGAGGCGATTGGGATTTTAGATTGGATTCGATTTATTATATAGCAATATTGGATTTTTTCTATGATGAAGAAGTGGAAAAAGCAAAAGTGCGAAGAGATGTTCATTTAAAAGATCAAGATTGTGAAGTGTTCTTCGAAAAATTGACTTATGTATTTCTTCAAATGCCTGCATTTAAAAAAAAGAAAGAAGACTTAATTAATCACTATGATAAATGGCTTTATTTCTTGAAGAATTTAGAGAAATTAGAAGATATACCAGAGATATTAAGAGAACCAGTATTTGAAAAAGCATTTAAAGTAGCTGAAATAGCGAACTTTAGCCCTGATGAATACAATGCCTATCAACAAAGTTTGTTATCTTATAGAGATATGGTAAATGCAATGAGGACAAAATTTGAAGAAGGAATTGAACAAGGAATTGAGCAAGGAATTGAGCAAGTTGCGATAAGGTGTTTACAACAGGGAAAAACATTGAAGGAAATTTGTCAGATAACTGGATTGACAATTGATCAAGTAAAAAAAATACAGCAAAAACTTAACAAGGGCTGACAAACTTTTTATACGTAAACAAAATGCCCAAACATTTTAAAGATATAATCTACTTCTGCTCGATTAACTGTGATAATATATTAAATTTCTGATTTTTAGATAAACACAGTATCTTTAGAAAAAAAAGTATGTCAGTAATTCCAATTCACAATGGGAAAAGAGTATATGAAAATTTCACACCTAATAAACATCCCTTAAACTGGGAAGTAATCGTTATTGGTTCCGGTATTGGTGGAATGGCTTGCGCTGCTGCATTAGCTAAAACTGGAAAAAAAGTTTTAGTACTTGAACAACATTATATTCCTGGTGGTTTTACACATTCGTACGCCCGAAAAGGCTATCAGTGGGATGCAGGTGTTCACGCAATGGGAGAAATGCATGAAAAACAGATCCCAGGTAGGATTTTGAAGTGGTTGAGCAATGATAAAATTGAAATGGTTTCGCTGGGCAATCCCTATGACCGTTTTATGATGCCTGAAGGATTTACAGTGGAATTTCCAGATCATTACAAAGCTTTTTTGGCAGACTTGAAAGAAAAATTTCCAGAACAATCAGATAAATTAGATAAGTACTTTGATTATGTTCACAAAGCTGCGAAAACTTCACCTGCTTTTTTTGCATTAAAAACAATGTCTAAGTTTGTAGATAAACTAGGCTCTAAAGCAGTAAATACAGTAGGTCGAAATTGGTGGAAAGTTACCACAACTGAAATACTCGATGAAATAGGAATAGAAGGCAGGTTAAGGACTGTCTTAACCGTTCACTGGGGATATATCGGAACGATACCAAATGAATCTAGCTTTGCAATGCACGCCTTGACTCACGTTCATTTTTGGAATGGAGCCTATTATCCAAAAGGAGGTTCGAAAGAATTTGCTGCTTGCTTTTTAGGAAATGTTGTTGACAATGGCGGTTTGGTTTTGACCAAAGCGGCAGTTGAAAAAGTGATAGTTGAAAACAAAAAAGCAACAGGCGTTCAGTTGGCAGACGGAACAACATTCAAAGCGCCAATAATTATTTCTGCCGCAGGAGCAAAAAATACAGTCAATGACTTAGTACCTAAAAGTTATTTGGAAACCAATTGGGCTAAAGAAATAAATGCAATTGAAGATTCGCCTCCTTATATTTGCTTAAATATGGGTTTTAAAGGAGACATTAGAAAGGGTGGGGCTTCCTCTGCCAATCTTTGGTTGTACGATACTTGGGATAACAATATTTACTATTGGGATATAACAGATAAGAAAGCCAACCCACATATATTGTATATTTCTTTTCCGTCTTTGAAAGATCCATTGCACGAAGCTGGACCACACGAAAAACATACAGGAGAGTGTGTAACCTTTATCAGTTGGGATATAGTAAAGAAATGGGAGAAAACAGTCGAAACGGATCGTCCCGAAGCTTACGAAGAATTTAAAAGAGACATTGAAAGTCGAATGTTGGCAGTAATGAAAGAACGCATTCCTGATATTATGGAACACTTAGATTATTTCGAATTGTCGACACCCTTGACTTCAGCTTTTTATTGTAAAGCTGTCAAAGGAGCAATTTATGGTTTGCAAGCAAGTCCACAAAGATATTTGTGCAAAGAATTGCGAACAAGAACACCAATTAAAAATTTCTACATGACAGGTGTTGATGTCGGCAGTCTTGGAGTCGTGGGCGGAATGGTTGCAGGTCTTTTAACTGCAACAACACTGAATAAAAGTTTAGCGAAAATGTTCTTTTAAAACGCAGGCATAGCCAGAGCTACGGTGAGTATTTTTGACTGGTCCGCCGGTGCGGATGATATAGAAGTTTTAAAACTGAAATTGTTAATTGTCAAGCAACAAATATATTGTAAAGTGGGTCTTTGTTAGAAAGTATAATGGTATTTTTTTAAATCTGATTTATTAAAATTTAGATTAAGAATGAACAAGCAATTACACCTTTTTGATTTAATCAAATCTCTTTCCAAAAGTGAAAAACGTTATTTTAAAGTTTTTAACTCAACTTTCGAAGGAAAAAATAAAACCAACATAAAGTTGTTCACTGCCATTGATAAACAAAAAGAGTATAATGAAGCTGCATTGAAAAAGAAGTTTGCCAAGGAAAGTTTTGTAAAACATTTTGCTGTTGTAAAAAGTAATTTGTTCAGTATGATTTTAAAATCTCTTAGGGTGTATTATGAAAACCATGATGCTAGAGAAAAAATAAATCAATGTAAAGAAAACTTCAGAATATTAGTGCGTCGAGGCTTACACGATCTTGCAAAGGTGCAATTAGACAAGGGTATGAAGTTGGCTACAGAACATGAAATAATCGAAGATAAGGTACTAATTGCCAAATGGAACAATTCATTGAATGCCTATTTAGCATTTAGGAACAATAAAAATAAAGAGATAGAAGCCGACTTTATTAGACCTTTAAACATTTTAAAGGAGTTAAATGAAGAATACAATTATGATTACCTTGCCTATCGTATTGACTTTTTAATTTTACAGAATTCCATTCGTTCTAAGGAAACCCAAAAAGAAATAAAAAGGATATTAGCTTTACCTGAAATAAAAACAGAAAAAGAAACTTTA
>JAHDGP010000370.1 GCA_020627525.1 Bacteroidota bacterium | reverse complement strand
TTGCTCAATTACAAAAATTGGGTTATGAAAAAGTCATTATAAAAGACGAAACAGATTTATTGGCAAACCTGAAAAGTCAATTGGAAAAACACAACAGCAGAAATGCGACTGCCCCACTTTCTCTTTCCGACAATGATTTCAAGCAAATATTAAACTATATCAATAAAGGCAATATATTTGAACGTGCCAAAATACTGCGAGATCGCGTACCTTATACCAATGACAAAGGCGAGTCGAAAACGGTAGAACTCATCAATCAAATACATTGGTGTAAAAATGAGTTTCAAGTGACCCAACAAGTAACGATGGAAGGCAATTACAAAAACCGTTACGATGTGACCATTTTGATCAATGGCTTGCCACTGGTGCAAATAGAACTAAAACGTAGAGGCTTAGAACTCAAAGAAGCATTTAAGCAAATCAACAGATATGAAAGACACAGTTATGGTGCAGGTTATGGCTTGTTTCAGTATATCCAAATATTTGTAATCAGCAATGGCGTAAATTCCAAGTATTATGCCAACGGTCCAATAAAAGCCCGTTCGTTCAAACAAACTTTTTATTGGTCAGATGTAAAAAACAAGCTCATTACTCAGTTATCCAGTTTTGCCGATCTCTTTTTAGAGCCTTGTCATTTATCAAAAATGATAACAAAGTACATTGTTCTGCAAGAATCAGATAAAATATTAATGGTATTGCGTCCTTATCAATTTTATGCAGTAGAAGCCATTGTAGAACGTGTAAAAAACACTACTGATTACGGTTATATATGGCATACAACAGGTTCTGGTAAAACATTGACTTCCTTTAAGGCAGCACAAATATTGACCAATTTACCAAAGGTGGATAAAGTCGTTTTTGTTGTTGATCGTAAAGATTTAGATTATCAAACCACAAAAGAGTTTAATGCTTTTAGCAAAGGCAGTATTGACGGTACAAACAATACCAACACACTGGTAAAACAAATGGTTGGAGATAATAAACTGATCGTTACGACCATTCAAAAATTGAATACCGCCATTAGCAAAAACAGGTATTTAACCAAAATGAATACTGTCAAGGATAAACGCATCGTTTTTATATTTGATGAATGCCACCGTTCGCAGTTTGGCAAAACTCATAACGAGATTAAAAATTTCTTTGCCAACTGTCAAATGTTTGGATTTACAGGCACACCTATATTTGAAGAAAATGCAGGAACAAACGAGTATGGCAAACGCACGACTTCTATGCTGTTTGATAAAATTTTGCATAAATATGTAATTACGGATGCCATTAGAGATGACAATGTATTGAAATTTTCAATTGAATACATCAGTACATTTAAAAAGAAAGACCAGATTGCAGATATTGAAGTTGAAGCCATTGATGAAGCAGAAGTAATGAATGCACCAGAGCGACTGAATAACATTGCAGACTACATCATTTTGCATCATAATAGAAAAACACACAGCAGAGAATTCACGAGTATTTTTTGTGTTTCAAGTGTTGACATATTGATTGAATATTACAAATTGTTTCACCAAAAAAAAGAAGCAGGCAAACACAAACTACGTTTGGCAACGATCTTTTCTTACCAAGCAAATCAAGAAGATAAAGACACTTTTGGAAGTGACAATATAGGTGTATTTAGTGATGAGTTTGCTACGCCTGAATTAAGTATGGCCGCTGAATCAGAAACGACATACAACAGTCAACATACAAGAGATCATTTAGAACAGTTTATTGGACATTACAATAAAGAATTCAGCACCAATTATACGACTAAAGACAGCAAGAGTTTTTACAATTATTACAATGATGTTGCAAAGCGGGTAAAACACAAACAAATTGATGTTTTGCTTGTTGTAAATATGTTTTTAACAGGTTTTGACAGCAAAACATTGAATACTCTTTACGTGGACAAAAACTTACGTTACCACGGATTGATACAAGCCTATTCAAGAACCAACAGAATATTAAACGAGTTAAAATCGCAAGGAAACATTGTTTGTTTTCGAAATTTAAAAAAAGCGACAGATGATGCCATTTCGCTGTTCTCAAACATCAATGCGAAAGATGAAATTATTATGCAACCGTATGAAGCATACATTGCTAAATTCAATATGGCATTTACTGAATTATTACAAATTGCACCAACGGTAGACAGTGTAACAGGTTTGCCAAGTGAAGAGGAAGAGCTTGCATTTATCAAAGCCTTTAGAGAGCTGATGCGATTGAAAAATATTTTAGGGACTTTTACTGAATTTGAGTTTGACGATTTGTCAATGGAAGAACAATCTTTTAAAGATTACAAAAGCAAATATCTTGATTTGTATGATAAGGCAAGAAGCCATAACCAAAAAGAAAAAGTATCTATATTAAATGATGTGGATTTTGAATTGGAATTGATTCACAGAGACGAAATAAATGTCGCTTACATTCTGAAATTACTGGCGAAACTCAAAAATTCTACAGAAGCAGAACAAGAAAAGCAGAAAAAAGCGATTCTTGAAATGATGGCTGGAGACACGAAAATGCGTAGCAAACGCGAATTAATTGAACGCTTTATTCAAGAAAATTTACCAACAATAAAAGATTCTGACGATATATCAGATGAGTTTGAAAGCTTTTGGACCCAAGAGCGTTTATTGGCATTTAAAAAACTAAGTCAAGAAGAAAATTTGGATGCAGGCAAATTGCAAAAGGTCATTGGAAACTATATGTTTACTGAAAAGAAACCATTGCGAGATGAAATAATCGGGATGCTAAAAACCCGTCCAAGTCTTAAAGAAAGAAAAACAGTTGCCGAAAGAATAACTGAGAAAATTTTAGACTTTGTAGAAATATTTATAAATGGAATAACGAAACCTTAATGATATTGAAGTGTACCAAGAAATATTTGAGCAGGCAGAAAATTTTAAGAAGAATAGAGTTTGAGGGGAATGGAAATGGAAAACAAATTTGGTTATGGTTAAGCAAACCTAATTGGTCAGTAAGCATGTTATTTTTTTTAGTTATCTTTACATACTTATAAATCTATATATCAATGAAAATAATAGATAGAATTACTTTGAATCCTTTAGTACAAAAAGGAAAGCCGACAGTTAGAAATATGCGTTTTACAGTTTCCCATATGCTTGAGTTACTAGCTGGGGGTATGAGCTTTGATGAAATTCTAAATGATTATCCATTCATTGAATTAGATGATATAAAAGCTTGCTTGCTATATGCCTCAATGCTAGCAAATGCCAAAACAGTAAGAAAACTTAGTGCGTAAAAGATGAAATTTCTGGTTGACACCCAATTGCCACCTAAATTAGCAAATTATCTTTCTTCTAAGGGATCTGATTCTATTCACACAACATTTTTTCCTGATGGTCATTTATTGAGAGATGATGAAATTATTGTAATTGCAAAAAGAGAAGAGCGAACAGTAATTACCATTTACTCCCAAATTCCAAGTCAATAAATAACAAGTATTTGGGTTTGAAATTACATTTAACATGGCTTACCTCGCTGACATTTATATAATTAAAAAGACAAGATCTAAAAAAATAGGATTAGATTTCATTAATCATTTCATACCTGAAAGGGAAGAAAGTGCTGATTGCTATGAATTTCCAAGATTTGCTGAAAATACGATCTTCGTTTTTGATAAGGCAGAAGATTTAATGACTTATCTGGAAGACTAATAAATTTCCCCTACCCCTTACAAAATCCAAAACATTTAAATTAATTTTGCGTTTTGATTTTAAGCAATGCATACACTAGAACCATATTTCAATTGGCGGGATCGCTACATCGCATCGGAAGATAAAAAATCTCCATTTTTCGGAACGGTTTATGATGAATTTAGTTTTTCAACCAAGATATACAACTATTTCATCCATCCACAATGGGATGATATTGGTTCACAGACTTTGTACTTAAAAGTAATTTATGCCAATTATGATGAAGGATATGGTGTCATCGAACTGATTGGAGAGTGGAATGATTGCATTAACAATGACATTATGTTTTTCAAAAACAACTTGCTCAATCGGATGATGCGTGAAGGCATCAATCGTTTTATTTTACTTGGGGAAAATGTTTTGAATTTCCACTTTTCCGACGATTGCTATTATGAAGAGTGGTACGAGGAAACTTCCGACGAAGGGGGCTGGATTGTTTGTGTTAACTTTAGGCAACATGTGCTTGATGAAATGAATAAAATCAATCTAGGAAATTATTTATTTCTAGGGGGAAAATTTGATACAATTAACTGGCGTACCCTAAAACCAATGCATTTTTGCAAAAAAATTGATGAGCTGATCATGAAAAAATTAACAGTCTAAATTATTGCTTCGACTGCCCTCAGCAACCT
>JAHDGP010000369.1 GCA_020627525.1 Bacteroidota bacterium | reverse complement strand
AACCTTGACTATCTTGCTAAAGTTCTTGGGGTTTAATTTTGATGCGTTTGCCCTAACTTAAAACAATTGTAAAAATTTGTTTCAAAAAAAGCTTAGGCTGCCCGTTCAGAAAGGCTTACAAGAGAACAGGTTGCATTGTGGAATTCCACTCTGCCATCGCCTGTATTTCCTATTTCGCCATACGACAAAAATCCAGACATTGGCTTATTCCAAAGGTTGTAAATAGCGTTTATTTCCTCTTCGAATAATGGTCCAAAAGAATGATATCTTATCAAGCAGGAAATCATTAAAACAGAATTGATTTCATCAACATTGTCTAGTTTTTCTCTGTACAAATTTACAGTTTCATCTACTACACTGACATCAGGCGATGGACAGTATTTAAATGTTGCTCCTTCGGAAACACCTCCAGCCAAATATAGACTTTTCTCTTTGAGGTTAACATTAACTATGGCTCTGAGAAACGCTGTTCCATTTTCTCTATAAATTTTTAAGGGAAATTGTCCGGGAAATACTATTACATCCTGTCCAGCCTGTTCTGGTTGAACAAACATATCTTCACCAAAATATTTTTTTATTTCATCCAAAGCAGGAACACCGTTAATTTCATAGACAATGTTACCAGTACATTTTGTGATAATATTGTTCATACCAAGACCACTCCATCCACTAAAAGCCAAACCTTTGAGTAGGATTTTATCAGTATCAAAGGCAACAGCACTAAATCCATTCTCTGAATTAAAATCTGTGGAGTAAACATTTGTTTTGAAAAATTCTAGGTTGTTTCCCCCTAATCCTCCATAAATGGGGCAGCTTTCTCCCAAACAACCCTTTAACCCTTGAACTATTTGGTAACCATCAACCAAAATTCCACCTGAAAAAATTATTACACCAGGATTTTCATAATCCATCTTAATGGTTTCGCCTAAATTTACAATACTGTCAAATACTGAATCGGAATATTCGCCGTGATAAATTTTAAAATAAGACTGATCCATTTCCAAAAGAAGCATACCAATATTATCAAAAGTAAGGGAGTCGTTGTGAATTTCACCTGCGGTACTGCATCCTATAAATGCAATATTTCTATCCTTTAAAAATTTATTGATTTTATCAATGTCACATTTAACATTGGCAAATAGAAAAGCTAATTGTGGATTGAATTCATCTTTCAATCTATCCAATTGAAGCTCTAAATCTTCAATGGAATTACTATTTATTGATTGGGATTTCATATAACTAATTTAATATTAAATAAATATCACATAAGTCTACGATACGACTTACTAATTGTTATACAAATTAACTTATTGATCTACAGCAACTTCACTGTACTTACAATCTTGCAAGGCTTTTTCCAAACTGAATTTAAAGGTACTGCCCTCTCCTTTTTTTGAATCGACAAAGATTCTTCCATTGTGAATGTTCACTATTTTTTTACAAATTGCGAGTCCAATACCAGTACCATCATACTCCGAGTTATTGTGCAAACGGGTATACATATCAAAGATTTTTTCACAATTTTCATTTGAGATTCCAATGCCATTATCTTTTACCTCAAAACTGTAAAAGTCTTTTTCTTCATTAAAATTTATTGAAATCTTCTTTTCTTTGTTGACATTGTATTTAATACCGTTTTCGATAAAATTTTGAAACAGCTTATGCATCATTGCTTTATTGGCATTCAAAACAGGTAGATTAGGATAATCAATTTCTACATTATAGTTATCATCTTCAATAATTAGTAAATCTTTTATATTGTCAATGATTTCAGTAATATTTACCTCTTGAATTTTTATGCTTTTTTTATTGAGCATTGAGTACTCTAAAGTTTCCGTTATCAGGGTATTGATTGTATTTGAAGCTTTTTTTACGAAAAAGAAATACTCTTGAATATTCTCACATTTTACTGTTTCTAATTCACGTTCGATTATATTTATAAAGGCTAAAATATTTCGAACTGGTGCTTTCAAATCATGTGAAACCACATAAGCAAAACGTTCTAATTCAATATTTACTTTTAGGAGTTCATCGTTTTTCGCCTCAACATCTTGGACACTGACGTCTAAAAATCTAACAACTCTTTCAAAATCTATCTTGTATTTTTTTAGAAGAAACTGATTTTTAACATCTCTCTTCTTTTCTGAGTGCAACAATGACAGCATAAACTCCTTATTAAGATTAAAATCAAATCCATCAGAACCAATTAAATCTATAAGTTTATCTAAATTCTCGCTCATTTAATAAAAATAATACGCTGTAAATCAATAATTTAAAAAATTAGTATCGCTGTTAAATACTAAAATATATATTGTTAATGGTACGTATTCATTTCATAAATGTTAGAATTTTCCCAGAATTGGATCAATGAAAAAAGGGTAAATTATCACCATTCTAAAGCTATTTTTCCAAATTGTTTCCCAGATTCTTGGTATTGAAATGCCTCCTTTAATTCATCAAACGAAAATACCTTATCTATAATTGGCTTTACTTCATTTGTTTCTATTGCATTTACCATAGCAAGCTGCATTGCACGACTTCCAACAGCAATTCCTTCCATTTTGATAAACTTAAAAAATAATTTTGGAAAAGTAATTTGTCCTTTTCTTCCATTTCCCAAGATTCCAATAGAAATAATCTTACCATTAATGGCAACAGCTTCTATTGATTGTTGCATTGTTGATCCTCCTCCAACATCCAAAACCAAATCAACTCCTTTTCCCGATTGCTTAAAAATCGACTTTCCCCATCTTTCATCTTCTTTATAGTTAACCACCGCTTCACAACCCATTGTCAATAGCCGTTCAGTCTTTTCAACTGACGAAGTTGTTGCAAAAACTCTTGCTCCAACTGCCTTCGCCAACTTCAATCCCAACAAAGACATTCCTCCAGTTCCTTCTATCAAAACGGATTGTCCAGCTCTTATTCCTCCAGTATGAGTCAAAGCATTCCAAGCTGTTAAACCCGCACAGGGTAAAGTTGCGGCTTCTGTATAAGAAAATCCCGAAGGGATTTTCGTAACTGCATTCACTGGCAAACAAGAAAGTTCAGCCATGTAACCATCTAGCGTCTCCCCACTGATTCCTGCAATTTTTCGAAAGGCTGGTGGACCGTCTGTCCATCCTGGAAAAAACAATGACATGACTTTATCACCAACTTCATAATCCAAAACACCATCACCAAGCGCAACAATCTCTCCTGCCCCATCCGACATAGGTATTCTACCTGCTTGCACAGGAATCAAACCTTTCCCAACCAAATAATCGTGGTAATTTAGAGAAGTAGCGTGCCATTTGATCAAAATTTCCCCTTTTTGTGGAATTGGATCAGGACGATCTACAATTTTAAGGTTTTCTAGTCCACCACCATTTTGTATTTCTATAACTTTCATAGTAAAATTTCTAGTTTTATTCAAAACTAAGGAATGAAGACCAAACAAACTGAAATTCAGTTCAAAAAAACAAACAGAATAGCTGTTTAGACAGCTTTCAATTGTTTATTTTTGTATTTGAAAAATTGACAGCATCATGACTGGCTTTATTATTATCAAATGATTCATATTGTTATCTTTTAAAGATTATTCCAATCATTTGAAAATATTTAACAATGAAAAAAAGCAATCTCAAATACATTCCATTTTTAACAATATTGATACTCATTGGTCAAACCCTTCATTCTCAAATTGAAATAGGAAACATTGGAGACAAATGGACTTTTGGTGGACATAGTTACCCAGGTGATACTATGGAGTACGAGTATGGACCTAGGGAGGAAAAATGCTATGAATTTAACTTTACACAAAGAAAAAATAAATAAACAATAAAATATGGAAGCATATATATTCGACACAGTTCGTACAGTAAGGGGAAAGGGAAATAAAAAAGGCGCATTGATTGGAATTACTCCCACTGAATTAGCTAGTCAAACATTAAAATCGCTAAAAGAAAAAAACAACCTTGATACTACAAAAGTAGAAGATGTTATTTTGGGTTGCGTTGGACAGGTAATGGACCAAGCGGCTAATATTGCTAAAACCGCCGCACAACATTCTGGCTATGGCGATCACCTTTGCGGTGTCAGTCTAAACAGGTTTTGTGGCTCTGGACTAGAGTCAATCAACCAAGCGGCTGCTTATGTAAAATCTGGTTTTAGAGAAATGATCGTTGCAGGTGGTGTAGAGAGTATGTCTAGAGTAAAAATGGGTGCAGACGGTGGTGGAATGTTTATGGACCCAGCCGTGGCTATTCCTGGAAACATTGTACCTCAAGGAATTTCTGCCGATTTGATTGCCTCTAAATATGGTTATTCAAGAGAGGATTTGGATTTGTTTGCATACACTTCTCAAATGCGCGCAACAGAAGCAGAAAAAGCTGGGCGT
>JAHDGP010000368.1 GCA_020627525.1 Bacteroidota bacterium | reverse complement strand
TATATATGATTTAACAATAATGTGTAAAGTTACACCTTTCCGCTGTGTTGTTGTTATAATTTAGAGCTTCTTTTTATAAAATGTTACATATTAATTTTAGCACAGGTGAATGTATGGAAAAAAGTTAAACCATAAGTGTAAAATTTATAGTGTAAAGGTGAGTAGCAAATCTAAAAATTCACAAAAAAGAGGCTGTCCTTTTGGGACAGCCTCCTTTTTTGTTTTAAATAAATGCAGACTTGAGTTATTAAGCTACAGACAAATACTAATTATTGGTAAGCTTATTCTATAAGTTAATTTTGAAAGAAGCACTCCATCTTCTACCAAGTCCCATAAATACAGTTGCCGTATTGGCATCAAAGCTGGAACCGTTATTTGCATCAGAGATGTATAGAGAATTAAGAACATTATTAATATTTACAGAGAAATTACAAGGGTATTTATTTAGTTTAAACCTATATCCCGCAGTAAAGTCGAACAAATCGTACTTTGGAATTCTCCAAGACTCTCTTCCACCATTTTCCGTTTCTTGTAAAAACTGTGGATCAAATTCTGAGTAATATTTATCAAATCTTGTCCATTTAAGCTTGGTATACACATTTTTGATTGGCTTATATCTGACAGATGCCCCTACTTGAAATTGAGCAGCATCTCCAACATGAACACCCACAGCATCAAATGAAAACGGACCAACATCATTACCCGCAATATCAAACCTTCTACCAGTTTCGTCTGAATTCCAATACCAATCTCCGATAGATAAAAGTCCTTCAATATCTATTTTTTTATTGACTTTGTAAATTCCATCAAGCTCAATACCGGTATGAATAGCATCAATATTATAAATATCAGTTGTTTGTTGCAATTGAGGGTCAGTTGGGTCAGCAATGGTAATTGGACCACCAAGCGGGCGGTTTCTCCAATTTGTATAATAAATGTTGGCATTTATTGCAAACTTCTGATACTTCAAACCATAACCTAGCTCAACAGCTCTAATTTTTTCATTTTCAAAATCATTTATCAACCGATTTTGTCCTGTAAAGATATTTCCAAACAAAGGAGCTTTTGAGTAATAACCACAATTGAAAAATACATTGTTGTGCTTGTCGATATTGTAATTTGCGCCCATTTTAAAAGTAAAGCCTGGAACATATACCCAGTCTGTTTCTGAGAACCTCGCTTCAGGCGAATTGATTGTATACCTATTTCCATTATAATCTAGTGTATCACCATATCTAACAGCTTGCAAAATGGTTGTGTCTGATAAAACAAGGTCTTTTTTTAATGAATAATAATCAATTTGTTTATTGGCACTATAGGAACCCGTTACATTCAAAAACGCACTTAATTTATCAGCAGAATATTCAAGTTGGGCAAATGCTCCTCCCCATCTTACCAAGCCTTCATTGTAATACCTATACTTATCACCTTCCTTAAGGACTTGGTTTTTTTCTTCATGGATGTTAAAAGAAGTTTTAGTATAACCTCCACCCAATAGGTCATGAATTTTTCCAAAATGGGACCCTTTATAAACTCTTCCGTCAAATCCTACATTTAAGTTTAGTCCCAAATCAAATCTATAACTTAGAGTTGACAGTAAGCCATACCAAGTATGCTCATTATGATTTGCATAAACGAACTGTGTAGATTGTGTTCCATCTTCAGTAGGGAAAAGGGTGCTATTGGCTTCAAAGACATTGTCAAATTCGTATAGTTGACTTTCTGGATCTCTTAAATCATTTCCAACAATTCCAGGAGCAACAGAATTTTTTAATCTTGCTCCTCCACCTTTACCAATAGATAAGTATGCGATATTTGACCATTTCATTTTTTTGGATATATTCCAATAATCCTTTAATGTAAATTGTGGCTTGTGATAGAAATTTGTTCTACCATTGATCAATCTTTTCTTATCAAAGATCGTATCATTTTGTGCGTTTACAGTATACGATTGAAAATATCCATAGTCTATATTTTCTCTAATGGAATTGTTTAACAAACTCTGATCTCTAATCGCTATTGAATCAATCAAGCCTGCTCTCACTCCACTTTCTTTAGCATGTTCTACATCAAAGAATGGAATGTTTTGCATAGACAGTTTTTGTGCGTGTATTTGAGGTGCCCCAAAAGCAGAAAAACTTAAAAGGTGATTTTTTAATTCTTTATCAATTTTAATAAAATAAGAAGCGCCCTTACTGAATACTTTTCTGATATACCCATCTGAGTATTTTAAAGATCCATTGAAGGTAACTGCCCAGCCATTATCTAATCTGCCTGTAGTCATTGAAAGGGAGGTTTTAGTATAAAGCCCCGATCCAATTGATTGTTTAAATGTTATGCCTCTTTTACTTTCAATACCTTTAGTTATAACGTTAATTGTTCCTCCAATAGATGGAATCGCTAATTTAGAAGCTCCTAAACCTCTTTGTACCTGCATACTTTTTGTAACATCTGAAAGACCAGACCAGTTTGACCAATATACCCAGCCATTTTCCATATCATTAACAGGCAAACCGTCAATCATAACAGCTATATTTCTTTGATTAAATCCTCTGATACTGACTCTTGCGTCTCCATCACCACCACCTTGCTGGGTAGCATATACACCAGGGGTTGAGTTTAAAAGCATCGGCATATCCTGTGTTCCAAGTTCTTCTTCTATTTGAACACTAGAAATACTTGAAAAGGCAACAGGTGTTTCTCTTTCTTTTGCTAAATCAGCAACTACCGTGATTTCATCCAAAATGGCATTGCTTTTTAATTCAAAATTATATGTTTCTTTATCTTTTTGTAATGATATATTATAGGTTTGAGGTTCGTAACCAACATAAGAAACAGTTACCTCATGCTCCCCTTTGTCAATCATAATGACATAGTTTCCATCAATGTCAGATACGGTGCCTGTTATTCCAATCTTAACTGTCGCTCCAATCAATTGTTCCGAAGTGGCTGCATCTATAATTTTACCAGAAAGCTCTGTTTTTTGAGCCAAAGCTGTTAAAGAAATTAAACAAAAAATAGTAATGAATATTATCTGTTTCATGAAATTTACATTATTTAAAATAAAAAACGAAGCTGTTTTTGGATTTGCTTAAGATATAAAAAAACCACAAACTCAAGAAAATGAATTTGTGGTTTTTTTGACTGATAATTTTATTATTCAACAATAACTTTTTGAATGCTACTGTTATTTTCGTCGTAATCAATTTTAAGTAAATAAATTCCAGCAGGAATATCAGACAAATCTAATTGCCCATTTGTGCTGTTGATATTTGCTTGAATTAATAATTTTCCAATTGCATCAAACAAAGAAACATTAGAAATCATTTCATCAGAAACAAAGAATAAATCATCTTGTGTAGGATTTGGGAAAACATTTGTATTTGTCAAAAGCAAATCTTGAATACCACTGGTAACCAAACTATCACAATTAGGAGAACCTCTGTAATAAGGTGTTTCTGTTAATGAACTAGAAATACAATCTCCACTTTCGTCATTTGTAATTGTTAAAACAACGCCTTCACCATCTCCATCAGGATAATTTCCGTAATATTGATCTGTTACAGAGTTATCAAATGCAGCAGGAGCCGAACCTCTATTATCTGAAATTGTATATGTTCCAGTAGTTGAAGACAATGTAAAAATTCTCATAGAAAAACTTTCTGAATCTTCACACCATGTAGAAAAATCTAAAACAGGCATAACACAAACAGCAGGCTGGCAATCAGCAATGTGACTTCCCATAGTTGAGATTACACCAGCTGGATAAGCAATCCACTCATCAGATGGATCAAAACTAGCTGGGTTAGAAGATACTCCAGCACTAACAGATGGCTTTCTAACCAAAGTAGCGTCTACTGTAGTAACAGAACCATCATTGTTTGCCCAACCGATTCTTGGGTCTTGACCTTCAAAAGGATCTTCACCAATAACTCCGAAAATATCAACAAATTCATCAGAGCCATTTACTGTTTTCTCTAATGTGATTGCATCGTTTCCGTTTGCATAAGAAACACCTGGGTAGCCAGTATCTAAACCATCTGCAATTGCTCTTAGAGCAGGGTCTGAAGCAGGGGAAGTACCATTGTTTTCAACAGTAGTTTGACCATTTGTAAAAACAAAAACATCTCCAGGCATTAATTCTACTGAAGGAAGGTCAAACGTTGCAACAGACGTTGCAGATCCATTGCTATATCTTTTAAGCTTATATTGACTTAAATTTATAGCACTTTCTGTAGGATTGTAAACTTCTACTCCTTTGTTGTTTCCGTAACCTTCAACAACCTCTGAAATAAACAAATCACTGCATTGTGCATTCATAGTGAAGCTGATAGCAATAATTAATGTAAACGCAAGTAAAACTTTTTTCATATTCTGTATTTT
>JAHDGP010000367.1:3174-4384 GCA_020627525.1 Bacteroidota bacterium | reverse complement strand
GGAATATTGCTTTAATGGATTTCAAAACTCGTAACTCTAATATTGATTTGCCTGAAGCTAGATCAGCCGTTAAAACTATTGCACAACTGCTAGAAGGCGATAGTTGGCTGGCGGATAATGCAACGGAATCCGTTTTCAAAAACATTGCTGCTGATTATAAAATTTTACACCTTGCTATGCACGGTGTTACGGAAAATGAAAATCCTGAATATTCTAAATTGTTATTTTCTTCTGAAGTTGATTCGACTGAAGATGGATTGCTAAATGCTTACGAACTCTACAATATGAATCTAAATGCAGATTTGGCTGTGCTCAGTGCCTGTAATACTGGATTTGGAAAACTTAAAAAAGGTGATGGAACTATGAGCCTTGCTAGGGCTTTCTCTTATGCAGGCTGCCCGAGTTTAGTTATGAGTCTGTGGAGTGTTCCCAGTGATGAGACTGCCAATATTATGGTTGATTTTTACAAAGAATTAAAAGATGGCAACTCTAAAGAGGTTGCTTTAAGAAATGCAAAACTGGAATACCTTAGCACTGCCAATTCTGAAAGACTTCATCCTTTCTTCTGGGCGGGATTCATTCCTATTGGAAATGCGGAACCGATCTTCGAAAGTAGTTTTGGTTTTTCTTGGATTTATTCCATTTTACTTTTCATTATAACAATTACAATTTGCTCTTTATTTATATTTTTCGCAAAAAATTCTCAAAACAGAGGCTAAAATACACTTGCATTTTGAAATTTTCGCATTATATATATGTAAGCTAATTGGTAAAAGAAAAAATGCTACTCTATAGACTAGATAATTTCTTTCACAGTTTAATGCTTACAACAAGATTAATTTATTCTCAACTTACTGAAATTCGGCAAACGATCTGTTTTGATTAATATCATGTGGATTGTTTTGTTTACTGATTAAACTTTCAATATTAATTGGAAGATTGGCACCCCTGTATTTAGGACTAAACAACATTTTATTGAATCGAATTTCAACTTTATTCTTAAATAAAATAGTTTAAAGCCACATTGTAAGTAATGCCTATTCAATTACAAACTGAATTTGATATTAATGAGATAGACTTAATAAATAAAATTCCAAAAAAAATGCTTGTAAAAAATTAGTCGCTCCTGATACCCTTAGATGAAGGGGTATGGTGTAAGCTAAACTTAAGTTGAGAATTAAGTTATGGCGGTTGCAAAGCTTATTGCAAC
>JAHDGP010000367.1:0-3164 GCA_020627525.1 Bacteroidota bacterium | reverse complement strand
TTTTTCTTATTATAAAATCCTTAATATTATTATCAGATTCTTCGGTAGTATTAGAAATCGAATCACGCATACCCGTATCAGCTTCGATATTTTTAATACGCATATAATCCATTATCCCAAGATTTCCTTTTTTAAACGCCTCAGCTATCGCTTGTGGAATTTGTGCCTCCGCAGAAATTACCGACGCCCTCGCCTCTTCTGCCTTAGCCTTCATTTCTTGTTCTTGCGCAATGGCCATCGCACGTCTTTCCTCTGCTTTCGCTTGTGCAATATTTTTATCTGCATTTGCTTGATCAATCTGAAGCTCCGCTCCAATATTTTTTCCAACATCTATATCAGCAATATCAATAGACAATATTTCAAAGGCTGTTCCTGCGTCTAGACCTTTGGACAATACTACCTTTGAAATCGAATCTGGGTTTTCCAATACTTTTTTGTGAGAATCTGTCGAACCAATGGAACTTACAATTCCCTCTCCTACTCTCGCTAGTATCGTTTCTTCTCCAGCTCCACCGACCAATCTATGAATATTTGCTCTTACTGTCACTCTTGCTTTTGCTATCAACTGAATTCCATCTTTTGCCATTGCTGCAACATTTGGTGTATTTATAACTTTTGGGTCTACCGATACCCTTACCGCTTCCAATACATCTCTACCTGCTAAGTCAATAGCCGTGGCTGTGTTAAAATCCAAAGCAATACTCGCTTTATCTGCCGAAATCAATGCATTTACAACTCTTTCTACATTTCCTCCTGCTAAATAATGTGCTTCCAAATCATTTCTAGATAGGTTCAATCCTGCTTTTGTAGAATTTATCAACGGATTTACAATCTTCGCAGGTGGTACCTTACGAAGTCTCATTGTAAATAATTGTAAAATAGAAACTTTCACACCCGAAAATCTTGCAGCAATAAATAAACCAACTGGAATGTAGTAAAGTAAAATAAAGACAAAAATTACAGTTGCTATCAATAAAGGCATTATCAATGTGGGACTCATACAATTTATATTTAATGTTAGTTATTTAAGTATTTATCTAAAATCCAACAAAAGCCTCTTCTTAATCGACTATTGATGAACTTAACTATTCACAAGGTGAATATCGCAAATTAATCTAATTTTATATTTTCAGAATATTTTTCGTTATTAATGGATTTTACAAAAATTTGATTCATTGAAAGCCTCGTTACTATGACTTTTGAGCCATCATCTATATAATCTCCTATAGACTCGGCATCAAAAATATGTCCATTGATGTTAATTCTTCCGCTCAATTTTAAATCTCCAAAAGCAATTCCAACATCACCAACAGAAACTTTGTTCGTATCTACCTCGTTTACTTTTCCTTCTAAAACATTTTTCAAACCAACATCTTTCTTACTTAAAAACCTAAAAGTTATTAACAACAAAATAACGCCTGCTAAAGCAGATGAAATCAAATACATATGAACAGCTGTAGTGCCTAACTGGGTATAAGCAAGATAAATTCCAACGATATAAATTCCAAATCCTACAATACCAAATTTAATACTACCCAATAATACAGATACTTCAAGTATCATCAAAATGAGCCCAAGAACGATTAATAACAAAATTGCTAGCGCAGTCATCCTCTAAATATACTGATTTTTATTATCTAAACCATAAATCATGAATCTTAGTTTCAATTTAGTAAAATGAATCAAATAAAAAACTCAAATTATCTGTATAATTTTTAGCTATTTTTACCCCCAAAGCCTGTCTTCTGCTTACTAAACACAGACTTTTTTCTTCAATTCTCAAAAAAACTCCATTGACAAACATTATGCACTCTGTTTGCTGCACTTTGCTTAGGAAAATATGCAATACAAAGGTGATATTTTTCTTTTTGGCTATAAAGAAATTTTAATCATAATCAATGATATAGTAAAAATTTGCAAAGTATCAAACTGGAAAAAAGCGTAAGTCAGATATGTATATTATTATTTTTCAATTCCCTTAGCTAATTTTGCACTATGACTATCAAGCTTACGTGTATTGGAAAAACAAATGCAGAATACCTAAAAAATGGAATGGATGTCTATCTAAAACGGATGAAAAAGTACATAAATTTCAAATTTGAATACATAAATGATGTCAAAAATGCTAAAAATTTGTCTAAACAAGAACTAAAGAAAAAAGAAGGCCTACTTTTAGCTGCTAAAATGGAAAATTCTGATTTTGTAATTTTGTTGGATGAAAATGGAACAGAATTTACATCCAATCAATTTGCTACACAAATCCAAAAACTATTGCTAAACTCTTCAAAATCTATTCACTTTATCATTGGGGGTGCTTATGGTTTTAGTGAAGATGTTTATAAAAGATCAAACAAAAAAATTGCTTTATCACAAATGACATTTTCTCATCAAATGGTGCGACTTATATTTGTAGAACAATTGTACAGGGCTTTCAGTATATTAAACAATGAGCCTTATCATCATAATTAAATAATAATGGGATTATCAATTACTATCATCATCATTGGCTTAATTTGCCTTACATCGTTTTTGGCATTTAACAATGCTGATTTGAAAAACAAACTACTCTTTGTTCCTTACTTAATAAAAAAAGACAAACAGTTTTACCGCTTTCTAAGCTCGGGTTTTATTCATGGAGACCTGATGCATCTGGGTATAAATATGTTTGTATTGTATCAATTTGGACAAACTGTCGAGCATTCATTTCAAAACATATTTGGTGCAACTGGGACGCTGTTTTACGTTATTTTGTTTGTTGCGGGTGTAATTTTTGCAGGCATTCCCTCTTATTTTAAGCACCAAAACCATTCACATTATCGTGCTTTGGGAGCTTCTGGAGCTGTTTCAGCCGTTTTGTATTCTTTTATTTTAATGTATCCTACCAATAGTTTGTTCTTGTTTTTTATCCCTATTCCTATTCCCGCTGTAATTTTTGGATTTTTATATCTTGCTTATGAATTACATAAAAAAAATTCATTTATTAAAGAAAAATTATCATATGATCAAATTATTTGGATATTTTATGGTTTGTTTGCACTTTGGAGTATCTTATTAATTAATAGTTATTATTCCAATCTTTCTTTGTATTCTCATTATAATAAAATCTAAATCTATCAATACTAAAGCATTTATTACACAAAAAGATATTTGCAAAAAACTTAAAA